>NZ_JAGYGI010000023.1:0-98384 GCF_019947365.1 Pseudomonas sp. GL-R-26
GGTTTAGTGTTTGGCAGGCCGCTATCGCGAGCAGGCTCGCTCCCACAAAGTCAGCGTTTAACCCTGTGGGGGCGAGCCTGCTCGCGATGGGGTCAGTTCAGGCGCTAGATACGGAAACTGCCTACCAACTGCTTCAACCGCGCCGCCTGCTGCTCAAGGTCCGAACACGCGCGCAACGTCGATTGCAGGTTTTCCACACCTTCCTGGTTCAGTGTGTTGATCTCGGTGATGTCGACGTTGATCGACTCCACTACGGCGGTCTGTTCTTCGGTCGCAGTAGCCACTGACTGGTTCATGCCGTCGATTTCACCGATACGCAGCGTCACACTGTTCAGGCGCTCGCCCGCGAGGTTGGCGATTTCCACGCTGTCCTGGCTGTGGCGCTGACTGTCGCTCATGGTGCTGACCGATTCCCGGGCGCCGACTTGCAGCTCCTCGATCATGGTTTGTACCTGTTGCGCCGATTCCTGAGTGCGGTGTGCCAGGTTGCGCACCTCGTCCGCCACCACTGCAAAACCGCGACCGGCTTCACCGGCGCGGGCGGCTTCAATAGCGGCGTTGAGTGCCAGCAAATTGGTTTGTTGGGAAATGCTGGTGATCACTTCGAGAATCTGCCCGATGTTCACCGTTTTGCTGTTCAGCGATTCGATGTTGGAGCTCGATGCGCTAAGCATGCTCGACAGTTGATTCATCGCCGCGATGCTGCGGTCCACCACTTGCTGGCCGTCTTCGGCCAGGTTGCGGGCATCGCTGGCCTGGTTCGACGCCTGAGCGGCATTACGGGCAATTTCCTGGGCAGCGGCGCCGAGCTGGTTGATTGCGGCGGCCACACTGCTGGTGCGCGAGGCTTGCTGGTCGGAGTTGAACATCGACGAGTTGGAAGCGGCCACTACGCGCAATGCCACTTCGTTGACTTGCCCGGTGGCCGAGGACACCTCGCGGATCGAGCCGTGAATGCGCTCGACGAAACGGTTGAACGCGGTGCCGAGGGTGCCGAATTCGTCATTGTTCTGGATGGTCAGACGCTTGGTCAGGTCGCCTTCGCCGTCGGCGATGTCGGCCATGGCACGGGTCATGACGTGCAACGGCTGGATCAGGATGCGAATCAGCATGCCGAGCAGGGCGATGATGATGGCCACGGCAATGATGGTCGCAACGACAGCCGAGGTGCGGAATTCGCTGAGCATCGAATAGGCTTTTTCCTTGTCGACCGACAGACCGATGTACCAGTTGACCGACGACAAGCCTTTGATCGGGGTGAAGGTCACGATGCGGGTTTTGCCGTCGACCTGGATTTCGCTCATTGCACTGCTGATGGCCGGCGTGTCTTGCGGGTAGACATCCTTGAGCGTCTTCATCGCCAGCGCTTTGTCGGGATGCACCAGGATCTTACCGTCGGAGCTGACCAGGAAGGCATAACCGATGCCGTTGAAATCCAGTGTGCCAAGGCTGTCGGCGATCACCTGCAAACTCAGGTCGCCACCGACCACGCCGATGTTCTGGCCGTCCTTGAAAACGCTGTCGACAATGGAAATCACCAGTTGGCCGGAGGCCAGATCGATATAAGGCTCAGTTAATGCCGAACCGCTGCTGCCTTGCGCGCTCTTGTACCAAGGGCGTGCACGCGGGTCATAGCCATCGGGCATCTTGCTGTCCGGGCGAATGATGAAAGAGCCATCCTTGCTGCCGAGGTAGGCGCCCATGAAGGTCGAGGTCACGGCTTTTTGTACAAGCAGGCTGGAAACGTTGTCGGCATCGGGGTTGAGCGCGACAGTTTGTGACAGGTTTTCAATCAACAGGCTGCGCCCGTTCAACCAGGTCTGGATATTGTTAGCGGTAACTCCGCCCATTTCCTGCAGATAATTTTCCAGGTCTTTGCGGATGGCGTTGCGCTGCAAGTAGTCGTTGTAGAGCGTGAAGGAGGCGAAGGCGGCAATCACAATGAGGGCGGCGGCAAGCAGGATTTTATGGCTGAAACGCAGATTTTTGTTCATGGCTTGAGGTTCCGCTAAGGTCTTAATGTCCAGCGCGTGCTTTTATAAAGGGGCGCGCAACGGGCAAGGTTGAAAGCAAGTGAATTTTCCGACTCTCCTTAGGGAAATTTCCGACCAGATCGTGTCTGACTGCTTTGTCGTTATCTCTATCGGCCGTGTAGGACCAAAGATTAATCATGGGTGACCAAATGCCTGACTCATTGCAACTCGTTATCGGTGCCGATCTCGAAGGGCAGCCGATTGCCCAGGCCATGCGCCTGGCGAACCGCCACGGATTGATCGCGGGCGCGACCGGCACCGGCAAGACCGTGACTTTGCAACGAATGGCCGAAGCCTTCAGCGATGCCGGCGTGGCGGTGTTCGCCGCCGACATCAAGGGTGACCTGTGCGGCCTTGGCGCCGCGGGCAACCCCCAGGGCAAGATCGCCGAACGGATTGCCGGGATGCCCTGGCTCAACCACAAGCCTCAGGCTTATCCGGTGACGTTGTGGGACGTACACGGTCAGTCCGGTCATCCTTTACGCACAACCTTGAGTGAAATGGGGCCGCTGCTGCTGGGCAGTCTGCTGGAGCTGACCGACAGTCAGCAGTCGGCGCTGTACGCCGCGTTCAAGGTGGCGGACCGCGAGGGCCTGTTGTTGCTCGATCTCAAGGACCTGAAGGCGCTGCTCAATCACCTGCGGGACAACCCCCAGTTGCTGGGCGACGATGCGGCATTGATGACTACCGGCTCCAGCCAGGCGCTACTGCGACGACTGGCGACCCTGGAGCAACAGGGCGCCGAAGCCCTGTTCGGCGAGCCGGCGCTGCAACTCGAAGACATTCTCCAACCCACTGCGGACGGCCGTGGGCGCATTCATTTGCTGGATGCCAGCCGTCTGGTTCATGAAGCGCCGAAAGTCTACGCGACGTTCCTGCTGTGGCTGCTGGCCGAGCTGTTCGAGCAGTTGCCGGAGCGTGGCGATGCCGACAAACCGTTGCTGGCGTTGTTCTTCGACGAGGCTCACCTGTTGTTCAACGGCACGCCCCAGGCATTGCGTGATCGTCTGGAACAGGTGGTGAGGCTGATTCGTTCGAAAGGCGTGGGCGTGTATTTCGTCACCCAGTCGCCGGGTGACCTGCCGGATGATGTGCTGGCGCAGTTGGGCTTGCGCATCCAGCACGGTCTGCGTGCGTTCACGGCCAAGGAGCAGAAGTCCCTGCGCGCGGTGGCCGAAGGTTTCCGGCCGAATCCTGCGTTCGATGCGTTGTCGGTGTTGACCGAGCTCGGAATCGGTGAGGCGCTGGTCGGCACCCTGCAGGAAAAAGGCACGCCGGAAATAGTCCAGCGGGTGCTGGTCGCACCGCCGCAATCGCGAATCGGGCCTTTGACCGACGCTGAGCGCACGGCGCTGATTGCCGGTTCGCCGTTGAAAGGGCGTTATGACAAGCCGATTGACCGTGAATCGGCCTATGAGGTGCTGATGGGACGCAAGGGGCTGGCACCTGAGCCCGAAGCGGAGCAGGGCAAGCAGGAACCGAGTTTCACCGAGCAGGCCGGAGAGTTTCTTGGAACCGCGGCGGGTCAGGCCTTGAAATCAGCGATGCGACAGGCGGCGAATCAGCTTGGGCGACAGTTGGTGCGCGGCTTGATGGGCTCGTTGCTAGGCAGCAAAAAAAGCCGGTAGCGAGTGGACACAATTTAACTGTGGGAGCGAGCCTGCTCGCGAATCGGTGTGTCAGGCAACATCATTGTTGAATGTTATGCCGCCTTCGCGAGCAGGCTCGCTCCCACAGGGGGCGCCTATGAGGATTTGGTTTTGGCGTGCGCCGCCAACCGCTCCAGCGCTGCCCGCAAATTCGGGTCGCTGATGCCATCGGCCGTGGCCTGAATGGTCGCTGCCGCATCGTTGGACAAATCCATGGTATGCCCGGCCGCACCTTGCTGAACGGTCGGCGGTTGAACTTTGAACAGGATCCGGGTCAGATTGGCGAACTCATCGAACATCTGCAGTTGCCGTAGCAGGCGCTTCTGCTGGTAACGCAGGCGGGTTGCCCAATGACCGTCGGTGACAATCAGCAACAAACTGCCTTCGCGCCAGGAAGCCACGTGGCAATGCTCGCGAGCGGCGGGTTGCAATTGGCTTTCGAGCAAACGTTGCAGGTGACCCAGGCGTTGAGCGTGGCCAAGAATGGCCTTCAGCGGCTTGGCTTCGCGTAGTAGAACGGCAGGTACTTTGGCCGTAAGTGGGCGAAATGCCATGATCAGACACCTGAAGTAACAGAGGCGCCATGGTAGCAGAAAGCGCCGAATGCACCCGCCCATTGCTTTTGTGGGTGCTTTACCCATTAAATCAACAACTAACTTCTGTCTTGAACGACTTGAAGTTGAGCAAAACGCCCTTATTTTAAGTGAGCCCCGTCAAAGCGCTGTGCCAGCATCGTGGAATATCGCCACTTTCCTCTCCATCGTTTCCGGGTAGAATGCTCGTTCGCATGCGGCCATGAGGGCTGCACGGGCGACTCACGGGGCCGCCCTCCATCCCTTTAGTGTGGAAGATCCTGCCGATATGTTTGCGCCTTTGTTAAAGAAACTTTTTGGAAGCAAGAACGAGCGTGAAGTCAAACGCATGCTCAAGACGGTGCAACTCGTCAATGCCTTCGAAGAGCAAATGGTGGCCCTTTCGGACGATCAATTGCGTGCCAAGACAAGCGAGTTCAAGGCCCGCATCGCCAAAGGGGAATCCCTCGACAAACTGCTGCCAGAAGCCTTTGCGGTCGCCCGCGAAGCCGGCAAGCGTGTCATGGGTATGCGCCACTTCGATGTCCAGCTGATCGGCGGCATGACCTTGCATGAAGGCATGATCGCGGAAATGCGTACCGGTGAAGGCAAGACCCTGGTGGCAACACTGGGCGTTTACCTCAACGCGCTGTCCGGCAACGGTGTGCACGTTGTGACGGTGAACGACTACCTGGCCCGCCGCGACGCCAACTGGATGCGCCCGCTGTATGAATTCCTCGGCATGACTGTCGGCGTTGTCACGCCTTTCCAGCCGCCGGAAGAGAAGCGCGCTGCCTACGCCGCCGACATCACCTACGGCACCAACAACGAATTCGGTTTCGATTACCTGCGCGACAACATGGCGTTCAGCATGGAAGAAAAATTCCAGCGCGAACTCAATTTTGCCGTGATCGACGAAGTCGACTCGATCCTCATCGACGAAGCCCGTACGCCGCTGATCATCTCCGGTCAGGCCGAAGACAGCTCCAAGCTGTACATCGAGGTCAACAAGCTGATCCCGACGCTTGAGTTGCACATCGAAGAAGTGGAAGGCGAAGTCACCAAGGCCGGCCACTACACCGTTGACGAGAAGACCCGCCAGGTCGAACTCAACGAAGCCGGTCACCAGTTCGTCGAAGAAACGCTGACCCGCATCGGCCTGCTGGCTGAAGGCGAGAGCCTGTACTCGGCGCATAACCTGAGCCTGCTGACTCACGTTTACGCCGGCCTGCGTGCGCACAAACTGTTCCACCGCAATATCGAGTACATCGTGCAGGACGGTCAGGTCGTACTGGTCGACGAGCACACCGGTCGTACCATGCCGGGCCGCCGTTTGTCCGAAGGCCTGCACCAGGCCATCGAAGCCAAGGAAAACCTGAACATCCAGGCCGAAAGCCAGACGCTGGCGTCGACCACCTTCCAGAACTACTTCCGTCTGTACAACAAACTGTCCGGCATGACCGGTACGGCTGACACCGAAGCGTTCGAGTTCCACCAGATCTATGGCCTGCAGGTCATGGTGATTCCACCGAACAAGCCGCTGGCTCGTAAAGACTACAACGACCTGGTGTTCCTGACCGCCGACGAGAAATACGCGGCAATCGTGGCCGACATCAAGGAAAGCATGGCTGCAGGCCGTCCGGTTCTGGTCGGTACCGCCACCATCGAAACCTCCGAGCACATGTCCAGCCTGCTCGTGAAGGAAGGCATCGAACACAAGGTCCTGAACGCCAAGTTCCACGAAAAGGAAGCCGAGATCATTGCCCAGGCCGGTCGCCCGGGCGCACTGACCATCGCCACCAACATGGCCGGTCGTGGTACCGACATCCTGTTGGGCGGTAACTGGGAAGTGGAAGTGGCTTCCCTGGAAAACCCGACCCCTGAGCAGATTGCCCAGATCAAGGCCGACTGGCAGAAACGTCACCAGCAAGTGCTCGAATCGGGCGGTTTGCAGGTGATTGCCTCCGAGCGTCACGAATCGCGCCGTATCGACAACCAGCTGCGTGGTCGTGCCGGTCGTCAGGGCGACGCCGGTTCCAGCCGTTTCTACCTGTCGCTGGAAGACAGCCTGATGCGCATCTTCGCCTCTGATCGGGTGAAGAACTTCATGAAGGCCCTGGGCATGCAGCCTGGCGAAGCGATCGAGCACCGCATGGTGACCAACGCCATCGAAAAGGCCCAGCGCAAGGTTGAAGGCCGCAACTTCGACATTCGTAAACAACTGCTCGAGTTCGACGACGTCAACAACGAACAGCGTAAAGTGATCTATCACATGCGTAACACGTTGCTGGCCGCCGACAACATCGGTGAGACCATCGCCGACTTCCGTCAGGACGTGCTCAACGCCACCGTCAGCGCGCACATTCCTCCGCAATCGCTGCCTGAGCAGTGGGACGTGGCCGGTCTGGAAGCTGCACTGCAGAGCGATTTCGGCGTAGCGCTACCGATCCAGCAGTGGCTCGACGAAGACGATCACCTGTACGAAGAAACCCTGCGCGAAAAACTGATGCAGGAACTCATCGCCGCTTACAACGAGAAAGAAGACCAGGCGGGCGCCGAAGCGCTGCGCACCTTCGAGAAGCAAATCGTTCTGCGCGTGCTGGACGACCTGTGGAAAGACCACTTGTCGACCATGGACCACCTGCGTCACGGTATCCACTTGCGTGGTTATGCCCAGAAGAACCCGAAGCAGGAATACAAGCGCGAGTCGTTCACCCTGTTCTCCGAGTTGCTGGATTCGATCAAGCGCGACTCGATCCGTGTGCTGTCCCACGTTCAGGTTCGCCGCGAAGACCCGATCGAAGAAGAGCAGCGTCTGCGTCAGGAAGCCGAGGCACTGGCCGCTCGCATGCAGTTCCTGCATGAAGAAGCCCCAGGTCTGGAGCAGCCGGAAGTGTTGGGCGAAGAGGTCGATGTTGCCCTCGCTGCCGCGCCGGTTCGCAACGAGCAGAAGCTGGGTCGCAACGAGCTGTGCTATTGCGGTTCGGGCAAGAAGTTCAAGCATTGCCACGGGCAGATCCAGTAAAACCCGTTTCAAACGCTGAAATACCCGCGCCGCGACCGGCTTCTGCCGTCGCGGCGTTTTACCATTCGAACCACCGTTCTGCTGAAACGGTGCTGACATCATCTATAAAGGAGCGCATTCATGGCTGTTGGTCTTGGTCCTTTGCCAACGTTGCACCCGGTTGCCGGTTTTGAACTCGGTATCGCCTCGGCCGGTATCAAGCGCCCGGGGCGCAAGGATGTTGTGGTCATGCGCTGTGTTGAAGGCTCCACGGTTGCCGGCGTGTTCACTCTGAACGCCTTTTGCGCTGCACCGGTGATCCTGGCCAAGCAACGCGTGCAAGGCCCTGTGCGTTACCTGCTGACCAACACCGGCAATGCCAATGCCGGCACCGGCGAACCGGGGCTGGCCGCCGCCGAGCGCACCTGCGCCAAGCTGGCGGAACTGACCGGTGTCGATGCCAGCCAAGTGCTGCCGTATTCCACCGGTGTGATCGGCGAGCCGCTACCGGTCGAGAAAATCGAAGGCGCGCTGCAAGCGGCCCTCGACGACCTGTCGATCCACAACTGGGAAGCTGCCGCCACCGGCATCATGACCACCGACACCCTGCCAAAAGGTGCCAGCCGTCAGTTCCAGCACGATGGTGTGACCATCACCGTTACCGGTATCAGCAAAGGCGCCGGCATGATCCGCCCGAACATGGCGACCATGCTCGGCTACATCGCCACCGATGCCAAAGTCTCCCGCGACGTGCTGCAAAACCTGATGCTGGACGGCGCCAACAAGTCGTTCAACCGCATCACCATCGACGGCGACACCTCGACCAACGACTGCTGCATGCTGATCGCCACCGGTCAGGCGGCACTGCCGGAAATCACCCGTGCCGAAGGCGAACTGTTCGCCAAGCTCAAGCAAGCGGTGTTCGAAGTGTGCATGGACGTGGCCCAGGCCATCGTTCGTGACGGTGAAGGCGCGACCAAATTCGTCACCGTTGAAGTCAACGGCGGCGGCAATCACCAGGAATGCCTGGACGTCGGTTACACCGTGGCCCACTCGCCGCTGATCAAGACCGCGCTGTTCGCTTCCGACCCGAACTGGGGCCGTATTCTGGCGGCCGTAGGCCGTGCCGGTGTGCCGAACCTGGACGTGAGCAAGATCGACGTGTTCCTCGGCGACGTGTGCATTGCCAGCCGTGGCGCGCGCGCGGCGACCTACACCGAAGCCCAGGGCTCGGCGGTGATGCAGCAGGAAGAAATCACCATCCGTATCGAGTTGGGTCGTGGCGATTGCAGCGAAACCATCTGGACTACCGACCTGTCCCACGAATACGTGAAGATCAACGCCGAGTACCGTACGTAAGATCGAGTCGATCCCATCGCGAGCAGGCTCGCTCCCACAGGTTCAGTGGCGTACACGAATGTTGTGTCCAGCGCGGTCACTGTGGGAGCGAGCTTGCTCGCGATGGCGGTTTGCCGGTCAGCCACTAGACTGGCTTGTCCCTAAATCTAAAGGTCCCGAACATGAGCCTGCACCTGATCATCGGCGACAAACTGCATTCCTCCTGGTCCTTGCGCGGGGCCTTGGCCCTCGATCTGGCTGGCGTTTCCTACACCGAAGAACTGATCAAGCTGAACCAGCCGGACACCCGTGAGCGTCTGCTCAAGCATTCGCCGACCGGCAAGGTCCCGCTGCTGAAAACCGAACACGGCACCATCGCCGACTCCCTGGCGATTGCCGAATACCTGGCCGAACAGTTTCCCGAAGCTAACCTGTGGCCCAAAGACACTGCCGCTCGTGCCCAGGCGCGTTCGGCGTGCGCGCAGATGCACAGTGGCTTTTTCGCCATGCGCGGCAACATGCCGTTCGACCTGAGCCATGACGCAGCGCTGTCGCCGGTCCCGGCCGATGTCCAGGCGGACATCGAGCGCATGTCAGCGTTGTGGGCCGAGTGTCGTGCCACTGCAACCGGAGAGCGGTCCGTACTTGTTTGGCCGCCTCACGTTGGCCGACGCGTTCTTTGCACCCATCGCCGTGCGCTTGCGCACCTATCGGGTGAAACTGTCCGCGGCTGACGAAGCCTATGTTGAAACCATCTACCAATGGCCAGCCTTCAAGGCCTGGCAGAAGGCCGGACTGGAGGAGTTGCAAAGGTGAAACGAGTCCATGTCGCCGCCGCCGTCATCCGCGATGGCAGTGGCCAAATCCTGATCGCCCGTCGTGCGGATTCACAGCACCAGGGCGGTCTGTGGGAGTTTCCCGGTGGCAAGGTCGAGGCCGATGAGTCGGTCGAAACCGCACTGGCCCGTGAACTTCATGAGGAGCTGGGTATCGTGGTCGGCGCGGCGCGCCCGCTAATCAAGGTCCGGCACGATTATCCGGACAAGCAGGTGTTGCTGGATGTCTGGGAGGTCTCGGATTTTACCGGCGAGCCCCACGGTGCCGAAGGCCAGCCGCTGGCCTGGGTGTCGCCCCGCGACCTGTCGGGTTACGAGTTTCCGGCGGCCAATCAGCCGATCGTCGCGGCCGCGAAATTACCCGCTCAGTACCTGATTACCCCGGAAGACCTGGAAACACCGGCGTTGCTGCGCGGCATCCAGAAGGCCGTTGCTGGCGGCATCAAGCTGATCCAGCTGCGCGCACCGAACGGTTACGATCCGAAGTATCGCGACCTGGCAGTGGATGCTGTGGGCTTGTGTGCCGGCAAGGCGCAATTGATGATCAAGGGGCCGTTCGAATGGCTGGGCGACTTCCCGTCCGCCGGTTGGCACATTACCTCGGCGCAACTGCGCAAGTACGCAGCGGCGGGCCGACCGCTACCGGCATCGCGCTGGCTGGCGGCTTCGTGCCATAACGCTGAGGAACTGGCGCTGGCCGAACAGATGGGGGTGGATTTCGTGACCCTGTCGCCGGTGCAGCCGACCCTGACTCACCCAGGCGCCGAGCCGTTGGGTTGGGAGCAGGCGTCGAGCTTGATCGAAGGGTTCAGCAAGCCGGTGTTCCTGCTCGGTGGGGTTGGTCCGGCGGAGGTCGAGAAAGCCTGGGCGGCGGGTGCGCAGGGTGTGGCGGGGATTCGGGCGTTTTGGCCTGATTCCCAGTGATGCAAATGGCCTCATCGCGAGCAGGCTCGCTCCCACAGCGGATTTGTGACGCTCACAAAGCCTGTGGGAGCGAGCCTGCTCGCGATGAGGGCCTGACGGGCGCCGACTAAACCTCAGGTTTCGCCGCAGGCTGCCAAAGAATCTCCGGCACCCCCTGACGCTTGGCAATCAGCCGCGCCACCACAAACAGCAAGTCCGACAACCGATTGATGTACGCCAGGCCAACCCCGGCCAACGGCTCAATCGCATTGAGTTGCTGACAGCGCCGCTCTGCGCTGCGTGCCAGACTGCGGCAGACATGAGCCTGAGCAATCAGCATTGAGCCACCGGGCAAGATGAAGTTTTCCAGCGGCCCCAACTCTTCATTCCACACATCGATCGCCGCTTCCAGTCGTTCGATTTCCGCTGCATTCAACGCCTGATACACCGGCATCGCCAGTTCGCCACCCAGATCAAATAACCGATGCTGGCAGGGAGCCAATACCTCGATCACTTCGTTCAAGCCTGGGAACTGGACAGTTTCCGCCGTCAACCCGGCCAGAAGCACCCCAACCTGGCTGTTCAGCGTATCGACCTCACCGATTGCTTCAATGCGCGGGTGATCTTTCGGTACGCGACGACCATCGCCCAGCCCGGTCTCGCCTTTGTCGCCAGTGCGGGTGTAAATCTTCGACAAACGAAAGCCCATGGTTACCTCGATAGCAGATTGAGTTGTTGCGAGACGGGCGGCGTGCTCGCCAGGGGCAGGCGCAAGGTGAAGCAGGTGCCTTGGCCCAGGGTCGATTGCACTTCCATCTGCCCTTTGTGGTTATTGGTGATGATGAAGTACGACACCGACAGCCCAAGTCCGGTGCCCTGGCCGATTTCCTTGGTCGTGAAAAACGGCTCGAAGGTCCGTTTGCGCACGCTTTCGCTCATGCCGACGCCGTTGTCCTCGACCTGAATTTCTGCCCATGGCGGATTCAGTCTGGTGCGCAGAATGATCCGCCCCGGCTCGCTGTCGTCTTCGCGCTGGTGGATGGCTTGCGCGGCGTTTTTCAACAGGTTGAGCAGCACTTGCTCCAGTTCGTTGGCGGTGCCTGGGACCGGTCCCAGGGCTGGATCGAACTGGCGAATGATCGCCTGTCCCTTGAAGTCGAAACCTATTGCCAGGTCGAAATCGTTACCGGCGATCTCCACTGCCTGGTCGATCAGGGCAGGCAAATCGCACGGGGCCATCTGGCGGGTGCTGCGACGACTGAAACTGAGCATGTGGGTGACGATTTTCGCCGCCCGGGCACCGGCCTGCTGGATGCCGTCGAGCAACTGTGGCACTTCGCGCACTTGCAGATATTGATTGACCGTCGCCAGTTCGATGCCGGCCTGTTCGGCCACTTCAAGGTTCTTCGGTAAATCGGGGGACAGGCGTCGGCGAATGTTTTGCACGTTGTGCAGGATCGCACCCAGCGGGTTGTTGATCTCGTGGGCCATGCCGGCGGCAAGACCACCCACCGAAAGCATTTTCTCCGACTGCACCATCATCTCTTCCAGGGACAGGCGCTGGGTGATGTCGTCGATCCGGATCACCACGCCACGCCCGGCACCACCCATTAACGGATAGAAAGTCAGGGCGTAGTGGCGGGGGTCGTCGTCCTTGAGCCAGGTGACACGTTCGATCTTGGCCACCGTATGCTGCTCGACCGTTTCCTTGAGTTGCGGCAGGAACGGCTTGAGCGGTTCGAAAGCGAGGAAGATAGGCTGGTTCAGGGCTTCATCGAGGCGCGTGCCGGACAGGGCAGTGGCTTCCTGGTTCCATTGCGTCACGTAGAGTTGTTCGTCGAGGGCGATCAGCGCCGACGGCATGGAGTCGATGATGCTGTTGAGGTAGTTCTGGAAACCGGTGAGCTTTTTCTCGATCTTGCTGCGCACCTGGACTTCGAGCTCCAGTTTGCGGTTGGTATGGCGGGTTTCTTCCGCCAGACCCTGAGCCTGGTCGTAGGCTGCCTGGGAGTCGTCCCTGGCCCGCTTGAGTTGCTGCTCCCTGGCCTCGATCCGCGAAAGCATGGTGTTGAACGCCTCGGCGAGGCTGCCGATTTCATCGTGGTTTCCGCGCGAAGCACGCAGTGCGTAGTTTTCTTCACGGGTTACCTGCCGGGACAATTCTTCGAGTTGGTGGATCGGCCGGGTAATCAGGCGCTTGATCTGGCGGGCAATGATCAGCCACAGCAGCACGCTGAAAATCAGGATGCCCAGACTGGCCGTCAGGGTCCCGGTGTAGAACGCCACTGGCAGTTCGCTCGTGGCCACCAACAGCAGGTGCCCTGGTGCCGCATCGGTGCGGGGCAGGGGGATGACTTGGTTGGTACGAAACTCGGTGGCCTGCCAGTCTTCGATATGCCGGAAACGCTTCGGCAGTTCCAGGTTGTCGCCATGCTGCAATTGCGCCAATCGCTCACCCTTTGCGTCATACAGGGCTGCCGCGCGCAAAGGCGAATAGCTGTTGAGTTCATTCAGCAGGCGTTCGGCGCTTTGCGGTGACTCCAGGGCTTCGGAGGCCAGGCTCGGGTTGGATACCAGCCGGCCGATGGTCTGCAGGGCCTGGGGCGCCATGCTTTCCTGGGAGATGTAGTAGGCGGCGCTGATAAAGGTCAGGTTGGCAACCAGCAGGACGGTGACCATCAGTACCAGCAGGGCGGCCAGCAGTTTCTGGCCGACGGGCAGGTTTTCAAGACGCTGGCGCAATGGCATCGGATTCATCGCAGACAAGGAACAAGTGGCCAGCGTAGCCGCTGCTCAGTCGCTGGGCAATCCAAGGCTTTGCAGGCGTGCGATCAACCTTGCCTCAAGCTGATTGAGGTGAGGCAGATTCAGTTGATGGCGCCCGGCTACTTTGCAGACGTAACCGAGCAGGTAGCTGATTTCCGTGCGGCGCTGGCCTGTGACGTCCTGATGCATCGAGGAGTAGTTGGCTGCGGTGGCGTGGATCACCCGTTCGACTTCCTGCTGCAGGTTTTCGGCCGCTGCCGGCTGGCCACAACGCTCGAGCAACTCCACCAGTTCACCGCACAGGGTGGCGACTTCGCAGTGATGTTGCTGCAAACCGCCGTTGCGGCAATCGTGCAGCACCGTCAGCGGATTGATCGCACAGTTGAGGGCGAGTTTGCGCCACAGCCTGGTCAGGATTTCGGTGCTCCACTCGTGGGGGATGCCGGCAGCGCTCAAGTCATCGAGCCAGATCGGCGCCACCGGATGGCTCGCATCCCCCAGCCAGGTGAAGCCGTGCCCGGCAAACACCGCGCGCCAATCGCCGTCGCGGAAGGCACCCTCGGTGCTCGAGGCATAGATGCAGCGTGCCTGAGGAACCTGTGCGGCCACCGCGTCCTGACTGCCCAGGCCATTTTGCAGCAGGATCAGTTCGGCGCCTGGGGCCAGGCGTGGCGCCAATTGAGCCACTGCACTTTCGGTGTCGTAGGCTTTACATGCCACCAGAAGGCGGTGGATCGGTTGGGGACTGTCGGCTGTCTCGGCGGGCACGGCATAGCGTTGCGCCTCGCCGTGTTCCACCAATGTCAAACCACCGGCCGTCTCATAGGCCTGCAGTCTCGCGGTGTCCCGCAGGATCAGCCTGACCGGCACTCCAGCCCGTGCCAGACGTGTCGCCCATAAAGTGCCGAGGCTGCCGGCGCCCAGTACATGCCAGGTGGTGGACATCAGCTTTTTACTCTGTTTAAGGCGTGCATCGGCAGCTCGCAGTGAATGATGGGAAAGACCCGTTATAATCAGCGCGGATTTTAACCGCAAGCCAGGCGTGCTCCATCAGTGCGCCTTTAAATTTGGAGAGATTACATGCCGTCGTTCGACGTGGTATCCGAACTGGACAAACACGAAGTCACCAACGCGGTCGAGAACGCCGTCAAGGAACTCGATCGTCGTTATGACCTGAAAGGCAAAGGCAGCTTCGAGTTCAAGGAAAAAGACCTGACCGTCAACCTGACCGCCGAAGCGGATTTCCAGCTCGAAGCGATGATTGAGATCCTCAAGCTGGCGCTGGTCAAGCGCAAAATCGACGTGCAGTGCCTTGAAGTCAAGGACGCGTTCGCGTCAGGCAAGCTGATGAAGCAGGACGCCGTCCTCAAGGAGGGCATCGACAAGGAGCTGGCGAAGAAAATCGTCGCCCATGTCAAAGACGCCAAGCTCAAGGTCCAGGCGGCCATTCAGGGCGAGCAGGTGCGCATCACCGGCAAAAAGCGTGATGACCTGCAAGAAGCCATTGCAGTGCTGCGGGCCAAGGAATTCGGTATGCCGCTGCAGTTCAACAACTTCCGCGACTGAGTCTGAAAGCGGGAACCTCTTGGCGTTTGCGACGTCGCAGATCCAAGCACGGCAGAAACGATTGAGCCCGTCGCGGTTCGATCTTTCTGCCGCTTTTTTTACGCATGCCGGGTAGCCGGAAAACAGGAGAGAGTAGATGGACTTAAATGCCGAGGTAGACAATCTGGTCAAGGTATCCCAAACCTGGATCCCGATGATCATGGAATACGGCAGCCGTGTATTGCTGGCGATCATCACCCTGGCCATCGGCTGGTGGCTGATCAACAAGGTCACGAAAAAACTCGGCGGCCTGATTGCATTGCGTAATGCCGACCTGGCGCTGCAAGGCTTTATCAGCAGCCTGGCGAACATCATCCTCAAGATCCTGCTGATCGTCAGCGTGGCCTCGATGATCGGTGTGGAAACCACTTCGTTTGTGGCCGCGATCGGTGCGGCGGGTCTGGCCATTGGCCTGGCCTTGCAGGGCAGCCTTGCGAACTTCGCCGGTGGCGTGCTGATTTTGCTGTTCCGTCCGTTTCGCATCGGTGACTGGATCGAGGCTCAGGGTATCGCCGGTACTGTCGACAGCATCCAGATTTTTCATACCGTACTGCGTACTGGTGACAACAAGACCATCATCGTGCCTAACGGCAATTTGTCGAACGGCATCATCACCAACACCAATCGTCAGCCGACCCGTAAAGTCGTGTTTGATGTAGGCGTTGATTACGAAGCGGACCTGCAGAAAGCCCGTGAAGTTTTACTGGAATTGGCCAAGGACCCGCGAGTATTGGCAGATCCGGCACCACAGGCGGTTGTTTCTACCCTGGGTGACAGTTCGATCACACTTTCGCTTCGTGTCTGGGTAAAGACTGCCGATTACTGGGACGTGATGTTCATGTTCAACGAACTGTCCCGTGATCGTCTGAGAGAGGCGGGCATCGATATTCCATTTCCGCAGAGGGTTATTCGTGTGGTTCGGGAGTCGGCGGTGCAGTAATGGGGTGTGCGGTTAGTGCCTGACTTCTTGGTCAGGCATGTACTGCAGAGTCTGTTTGGTTAAATGTTGTACAGCAGACAACGAAAAAGGCCCATCCGAAGATGGGCCTTTTTTTGATTACCGCAAACTAACTTTCTGTGATTACAGAATGTTGAGCGGGTAGTCGGTGATCAGGCGGAACTCAGAGATATCGCCTTCGCCTTCGTCAGCATTGGCGGTGTGCCATGCTTGGCGGATGCGGAAGGACAGATCCTTGGCTGGGCCGGATTGAACGACGTACTTGGCTTCCACGTTGGTTTCGTGGTGTTTGCCGTCTGCACCGTACAGACCGGTGTAGGTGCTGTTCGATGGAGTGTTGGTACCGTCGATGTTCCAACCATTCACGTAGCGGACCATGAAGCTCAGGCCAGGTACGCCGTACTCGGCCATTTTCAGGTCGTAACGGGCTTGTACCGACTTCTCGCCCGGGGCGTTGAAGTCAGAGTACTGAATGGAGTTGGCGAGGAAAATCGAGTCGCCACCACGGTTGTTGTCACCCACACCGATGTAGTCGAACGGGGTATCGCCGTTGACCTTCTGGAAGGCCAGGGTCAGGGTGTGCGCTTTCAGGAACGAGTAAGCAGCGGCCAGCGAGTAGGCGGTGTTGCCGATGTCGCCTGCTTTAGCGTTACCGGTATCCTTGGTGTTGTAGATGTTACCGTCGAAGTTGATCGAGTTGTCGCCGCCCAGTGCGAGGGTGTAGTTCGCGTTGGCGTAGTACTGGTTCCAGACGTCTTCGAGCTTGGCACCGTAAAGCGATACGCTCAGGTCCGGGGTAATGCCGTACTTGCCACCGAAGTAGTCGATGGAGTTGGCTGTCACGCCAGCGTAAGTAGCGAACAGTTCGCCGTCACGAGCGTTGCGGTCCTGGCTGGTTGCCGAGTAGAAGTGACCGGCTTCGAGGTCGAGGTCTTTGACTTCGCTGCTCTGCAGTTGGATGCCGCTGGCAGTTTGGTGAAGGATGCGGGAGCCGCCAACAGCGAACACCGGAGAAGTGCTTGGCTGCATGTCGCCGATTTTCAGCTCGGTCTTGGAGATGCGGAACTTGGCGGCAGCGCCGGCTTTGCCCTGGCTGTTGTTAACTTCGCCATCAGAGTCCACGGACATGTTGCCGGAACCTGCATATTTGTCGGAACCGTCCAGCTTAATGGCCAGTTGGCCCCAAGCTTCAACGCCAACACCGATCAGACCTTGGGTGTAGCCCGAGCTGTACATGCCCTGAATGCCCTGGGTCCAGTCTTTGTCATCGACTGCGCCGTCTTTCTTGTTACGGTTGTAGTAGTAGTTGCGAACCAGCAAGTCGAGTTTGCTGTCTTCAACGAAACCTTTGGCTTCGGCCTGGTCGCTTACGAAAGGTGCGGCTACTGCCAACTGAGTACTGGCTGCTGCTGCAACTGCCAGTGCGATCATGCTCCACTTCATCACGCGCATCGTGATTTGCTCCTTTGGTTTTAGAAGAGTACTGCCGTCCCACCTGTTTTATTATCTGGGCGGCTCTTTCTTTTTGTGTCGGCGCAAACTTATATCACGCCGACAATGTTGGCGATACTTGCGTATCTAACCTTTCGCCTTCTTTACGACCCTGTCGCAAATAGCGTGGTAGATGTCGCAAATTTCCAGCTCCGACGCAACCGGGCGGACAACTTTAATGCTGTTTTCTGCGCCTTGCCGTCGGTAAAAAGAGTCCTGGTGAAACGTTTGAATCTCCATCGGGCTACCTTGCCACTATTTTTTTGCCTGAGTGTCTCCGCTTCCAGCGGGTGCCACATCGGGCGATGTTGGGTATGAATGCAACAAGCGTGCACAAATTCGTGTTTTGTTACGCTTTTTTTCCAGTTGACTGCCAAGTGCTGTAAAAACCTCATAAAACCGGGGGTTCAAGCGCTTTTAGTTTTGGCTTGACGCCTTGCCTGGCATCATGTTGCGCCCCTTTCATCGACAGCCTGGCAATCAGAAATGTTACCGGTTCACCCCACCACTGAGTAAATGGCGGATGTCGAAGCGTTCAGCGTAGACCCACTGTGCGGTTTTGGTGCAAAAAAATTTTAGCCTTGTATTGAATTCATCTCTGTCGGCCGCTTGCCTGAAGCGAGCTCTTTCTTGCTGGTCAGTCATTTCGGCGTTTTTTGCCTGCTATTCGGTTCTGTAATGGTGCGCGGCAGCGAAAATCGTCCCATCCGGGGGCGGCTGTCATCTTTTCGCTGGCGCTCGTGGCCTCGATGCAAGGTTCGCCGTGAAGCGTGCGCCGTTCGCAGGTATGCTGCCGTCCGGTCGCTTGGTGCGCTGTTCCGTCAGGATGGGCGCTAAGCTGAAAAATGATGACCCGGCGGGAGTACGCGCAGTGTTCGCTTTAGATCCACGACTTCAACAAGACACGTTACCGATCGGGGACTTTCCGCTCTGCCGGTTGCTGCTGTCCAACGATTCGAACTATCCCTGGTTCATCCTGGTACCTCGTCGCGAGGCTATCAGCGAGATATTTCAGTTGGATGTCGCAGAACAGCAACAGCTTTGGCAGGAAACAACTGCGCTGTCGCAAGTGCTCAAGGACGCGTTCGATGCGGACAAGTTGAATGTGGCGGCGCTGGGCAATGTCGTCAGTCAGTTGCACATGCATGTGATTGTGCGCAAGCGTGAAGATGCTGCCTGGCCTGCACCGGTATGGGGTAAGCATCCTGCAAAACCCTACAGTTCGGAGCAGATCGCCGCGATTCGCGAACGTTTGCGCTTGATTTTGGCCGATGACTTTACGTTTCTGGAGGGCTGAATCATGAGCCTGGAAGAACGCGTTACCGAGCTTGAAAGCCGTCTGGCGTTTCAGGATGACACCATCCAGGCATTGAACGATGTGCTGGTGGCGCAGCAGCGGGTGGTCGAGCGTCTGCAGCTGCAAATGGCCGCGCTGCTCAAGCGGCAGGAGGAAATGGTCGGGCAGTTCGAGTCATTCGAAGAAGAAGCACCGCCGCCGCACTATTAAGCACGTTGCAGGCATGAAAAAACCGCGGACAGCTGGGCTGTGCGCGGTTTTTTTTGGCCTTGAATCAGCGGCGCGGCAGTGCGGCGATCACATCTTCGGCTTGCAGGCCCTTGTCACGATTCATGACGGAGAACTCCACGCGCTGGCCTTCGACCAGGACGCGGTGGCCTTCACCGCGAATGGCCCGGAAGTGGACGAAGATATCGTCGCCGGAATCGCGGGAGATGAAGCCGAAGCCTTTGGACGTATTGAACCACTTGACGGTACCGGTATCGCGGTTGCTCATGTCGTAGCTTGGCGAGGCGGCAGCTGGTGACGACTTGTAGAAGCTGATGCCCAGGTGCAGGGCAACGGCGATCAGGGCTGCGACCAGGCTGAACAGTACGGCGGGTTGACCGGCGATGACGGGCATCGGTGCGATCAGCGTCAGGGTTTGCAGGACCACGCTCAGCACCAGCAGGGCGCTGACCAGGTTTTGCAGTTGGTGGCGCGGGCCTTTGTTCCAGTAAGGGATGACAGGCGCAAGTGTGAGATTGAGCAGGCCGAAAAAGGCCAGGTACAGTGCGTCAGGTTGTTGCAGGTAAGGTAGGGCTTCGGATTGCAGGCTAGGGATGAAGGACAGCAGCAAGGCCGCTGCGCCTATCAACAGATGGACGATTTTCAACATTTTGATTAACTCACGTTAAGACAGCTCACAAGGAAGAGCTGATGGCGCACGGTTCGCTTCAAGATAATAAAGAGGCGTTGGACACGTACCCGGTATCAGCCTATGCGCCGTGCCCGGAAAAAATAGGCACTGGCGACACGCTGTCTATTTAACAGCAAAGCCGCAGGCTACTCAAATCAGGGCGTCCGGCGGCTCTTTTGGGGGCAAATTGCCGCAGGTTGCCCCAAGTTACGGGACTGCGGTACCTATCTATGGCCGATTTGCTGACCCGGCGTATGCAGGTGCATGAAAAAACGGCATGGATGCTTCGCGCTCTTCTTTCCTACACAATTCCATACGGTGCTTCTGAAGGGGGCATCGCTTTGCTGCGTGGGAAAATGTCCGGAGTAGGACGTTCTCCAGGGTCTGCCAAAAGTTGTTGGCTTATCCTACGTCGAGGGTCATAAAGTCGGCTGGAAAATACCTTTGCATCTGCGTTTTTATAAGTCGACAGACAGTTGCGCTTAAAGAAACCAGGATGGCAAAGGAGTGTCAGCGTTATGGTTTATGAAAGGCAAGAAGAGGGGCGATGCGGTTCGCACAAGGATGTAAGGGTTGATCCGTTTGTTCGCGAGTTCGATATGGGGCTGGCCCAGCCCTTGTCCCGCTCCGTACGATTGAATGGCTTCGCCACCTGTTTGCGGCTTGAGCAGGTTTATTGGGATATTTTGGGGGAGATGGCCCGGGTCAATGGTTGCTCGGTCAATAACCTGCTGTCTCATGTGGATCGCGAAGTTCACTTGCGTCACGGCGGGGTAAGGAACTTCAGTGGATTGGTGCGGGTTGTCTGTGTCGTGCACAGTCTCAAGAAAGGGGGTTGCATCGCCACGGCCTAGTCTGGACGGCGAAAGCAGCAGAGTGTCGGTCTGTGCAGTCTTACGGCTGCACAGGCCGCATTTAATGGATATAATCCCGCTCTTTGCCGCAAAACCCTGCGTGTGCGGTAGCAATCTGATCGCCGAGACAACCTCCATGCCGATGTACGATTATCAATGTGCTTCCTGTGGTCATCAGTTGGAAGCCATTCAAAAGATCAGCGATGCACCGCTGGTCGACTGCCCTGCCTGTCAGGCGCCAGAGCTTAAAAAGTTGCTGTCCATGCCGGGCTTCCGCCTCAGCGGCACGGGTTGGTACGAAACCGATTTCAAGACCGGTTCCAAGAAGAACCTGGCCGGCGGCGACAAAGCTGACTAAGGCCCGGCCCCTGAGTTGTGACCTGAGTTGAACGACACGCGTGGGTTCTTGCATCATCCTGTAGCGGATGTGCCCAAGGCCTCCAACCGAATTTCGAATTACGAGAAGTGAAACCACGACCATGATGCGCAGCCATTATTGCGGCCAACTGAACGAAAGCCTGGACGGCCAGGAAATTACCCTTTGCGGATGGGTCCACCGTCGCCGTGACCACGGTGGGGTGATTTTCCTCGATATCCGTGATCGTGATGGTCTGGCCCAGGTCGTGTTCGATCCGGACCGCGCTGAAACCTTCGCCGCTGCCGATCGCGTGCGCAGCGAGTACGTCGTGAAGATCACCGGCAAGGTTCGCCTGCGTCCGGCCGGTGCGACCAACGCCAACATGGCGTCGGGCATGATCGAAGTCCTGGGCTACGAACTGGAAGTGCTGAACGAGTCGGAAACCCCGCCGTTCCCGTTGAACGAGTTCTCCGACGTCGGCGAAGAAACCCGCCTGCGCTATCGCTTCCTCGACCTGCGTCGCCCGGAAATGGCCGAGAAGCTACGTCTGCGTTCGCGCATGACCACCAGCATCCGCCGCTTCCTGGACGAGAACGGCTTCCTCGACGTCGAGACGCCGATCCTGACCCGTGCCACCCCGGAAGGCGCACGCGACTACCTCGTGCCGAGCCGAACTCATGCCGGTTCGTTCTTCGCCTTGCCGCAATCGCCGCAGCTGTTCAAGCAACTGCTGATGGTGGCCGGCTTCGATCGTTACTACCAGATTGCCAAGTGCTTCCGTGACGAAGACCTGCGTGCCGACCGCCAGCCGGAATTCACCCAGATTGACATCGAGACCAGCTTCCTCGATGAAAAAGAGATCATGGGCCTGACCGAGCAAATGATCCGCAACCTGTTCAAGGAAGTGCTGGGCCTGGAGTTCGGCGAGTTCCCGCACATGACCTTCGAAGAAGCCATGCGCCGCTACGGTTCCGACAAGCCAGACCTGCGTAACCCGCTGGAACTGGTGGACGTTGCCGATCAGCTCAAGGAAGTCGACTTCAAGGTGTTCAGCGGCCCGGCCAATGACCCTAAATGCCGCATCGCCGCACTGCGCGTGCCTGGCGGCGCGAGCATGCCGCGCAAGCAGATCGACGACTACACCAAGTTTGTCGGCATCTACGGCGCCAAGGGCCTGGCGTACATCAAGGTCAACGAGCGCGCGAATGGCGTTGACGGCCTGCAATCTCCGATCGTGAAGAACATCCCTGAAGCCAACCTCAACGTGATCCTGGATCGTGTTGGTGCAGTTGACGGCGACATCGTGTTCTTCGGTGCCGACAAGGCCAAGATCGTCAGCGAAGCGTTGGGCGCATTGCGCATCAAGCTCGGTCACGACCTGAGCCTGCTGACCTGCGAATGGGCTCCGATGTGGGTCGTTGACTTCCCTATGTTCGAAGAGAACGACGACGGCAGCTTCAGCGCCTTGCACCACCCGTTCACCGCGCCGAAGTGCTCCCCGGCGGAGTTGGAAGTCAACCCGGCGGGCGCTCTTTCCCGTGCCTACGACATGGTGTTGAACGGCACCGAGCTGGGTGGCGGTTCGATTCGTATCCACCGCAAAGAGATGCAACAAGCGGTCTTCCGCCTGTTGGGCATCAACGAAGCGGAACAGGAAGAGAAATTCGGCTTCCTGCTCGACGCCCTGAAATACGGCGCGCCGCCGCACGGTGGCCTGGCCTTCGGCCTGGACCGTCTGGTGATGCTGATGACCGGCGCCCAGTCGATCCGTGAAGTGATCGCCTTCCCGAAAACCCAGAGCGCGGCAGATGTCATGACTCAGGCTCCGGGCCAGGTAGATGCCAAGGCATTGCGCGAACTGCACATTCGTCTGCGCGAAACGCCTAAGGCCGAGTAAGGCTGACCTGAAGGGCGCATCTGCGGATGCGCCCTTTCTTTATAGATAGAGCTGTTCAAGATTTTTGTTTGCCGGCTGGCGCAATACAGCGCAGCGGGCAATGTTTCAAAGAGAATTCGGAGCGAGTTATGGCAGGTCATTCCAAGTGGGCGAACATCAAGCACCGCAAAGAACGTCAGGATGCCAAAAAAGGCAAGATTTTCACCAAGTGGATTCGTGAGCTGACTGTCGCGGCCCGCCAGGGCGGCGGTGATCCAGGTTCCAACCCGCGTCTGCGCCTGGCGTTGGACAAGGCCCTTGGCGCGAACATGAGTCGCGACATCATCGATCGGGCAGTCGCCCGTGGTGCCGGTGCCGCCGATACCGACGACATGGTCGAGCTGACCTACGAAGGCTACGGCCCGGGTGGCGTCGCAGTGATGGTCGAGTGCATGACCGACAACCGTAATCGCACCGCCGCCGCTGTTCGCCACGCGTTCAGCAAATGTGGCGGCAACCTCGGGACTGACGGTTCGGTGGCCTATCTTTTCGAACGCAAGGGGCAGATCTCCTTCGCTGCTGGCGTTGACGAAGACGCACTGATGGAAGCCGCCATGGAAGCCGACGCCGATGACGTGGTGACCAACGAAGACGGTTCGATCGACGTTTTCACCTCGTTTGCCGGGTTCTATTCCGTGCGTAACGCACTGGAAGCGGCGGGTTTCAAAGGTGACGACGCGGAAATCGTCATGCTGCCGACCACCAGCGCCGAGCTCGATCTGGAAGGCGCCGAGAAAGTCCTCAAGCTGATCGACATGCTCGAAGACCTGGATGACGTGCAAAACGTCTACTCCAATGCGGACATCCCGGAGTCGGTGGCGGCACAGCTCGGTTAAGGGCGACCAGGATTCATTGTGGGGGCGAGCCTGCTCGCGAATGCGGAATTTCAGGCAGCATCGTTGCTGAATATGAAGCCGCTTTCGCGAGCAGGCTCGCTCCCACATTTGTTATTCGTTGTATTGAATTTCGTGCTTTTACTTAACCCGCAGGCGTTATGACTTTAATTCTTGGTATCGACCCCGGTTCGCGCATCACCGGTTACGGTGTGGTTCGTGATACCGGCCGTGGCTGTGAGTACGTCGCTTCCGGTTGTATTCGCACCGGTGCCGGCGAGCTGCATGAACGTCTGCAGATTGTCTACCGCGGGGTGCGGGAGATCATTCAGACTTACCATCCGGTGACCATGGGGATCGAAAAGGTGTTCATGGCCCGTAACGCCGATTCCGCCCTGAAACTGGGGCAGGCCCGTGGCGCCGCCATTGTGGCGGGCGCGGAAGAAAACCTGGAAATTGCCGAATACTCCGCGACCCAGGTCAAGCAAGCGGTGGTTGGCACCGGTGCGGCTAATAAAGAGCAAGTGCAGATGATGGTCATGCACATGCTGAAATTGACCAGCAAACCCCAGATCGATGCGTCGGACGCCCTGGCGATTGCGATCTGCCATGCTCATACCCGCTCCAGTCTGCTGCCCCACGGTCTGGGTGCTGCACGCAGTCGTGGCGGGCGTCTGCGTCTCTGATAGCATCAGCAATCATTTTCATGGAGTGAGGGCGTTCCGCCTGGGTTGTCGGCGGTAATCCCTCGCTCTATCAGTCGCTGGCCAAGAGCTGGCCAACGCTCAAGGATTTGTAACGTGATTGGACGTTTGCGCGGCACCCTGGCTGAGAAGCAGCCTCCCCATCTGATTCTGGATGTAAATGGCCTGGGCTATGAACTTGAAGTGCCCATGACGACCCTGTACCGCTTGCCGTCGGTCGGTGAGCCGCTAACCTTGCATACCCATTTGGTCGTGCGCGAAGACGCACAGTTACTCTATGGTTTTGTCGGCAAGCGTGAGCGCGATTTTTTTCGCGAATTGATCCGCCTCAACGGCGTCGGACCGAAACTGGCCCTGGCCTTGATGTCGAGCCTGGAAGTCGATGAACTGGTTCGTTGCGTACAGTCCCAGGACACTTCGGCGTTGACCAAGGTCCCGGGCGTCGGCAAGAAAACCGCCGAGCGCTTGCTGGTGGAGCTCAAGGATCGCTTCAAGGCCTGGGAAACCGTACCGGCCATGTTCGCCCTGGTGCCGAACCAGCCGGATGGACCGGCTCCGGTGAACACTGCCGAGACTGACGCCGTCAGCGCCTTGATTTCCCTGGGCTACAAGCCACAGGAAGCGAGCAAGGCGGTGTCTGCGATCAAGGAGAAAGATTTGAGCAGTGAAGACATGATCCGCCGCGCCTTGAAGGGAATGATCTAAGTGATTGAAGCTGATCGTCTGATCGCTGCCACGCACAGCCCGCGTGAGCGCGAAGAAGTCCAGGACCGCGCCATTCGCCCGGTCAGCCTGGCCGAATACATTGGCCAGCCGACCGTTCGCGAGCAGATGGAGTTGTTCATTCAGGCCGCTCGCGGTCGTAACGAATCCCTGGATCACACGTTGATCTTCGGGCCGCCCGGCCTGGGCAAGACCACCCTTGCCAACATCATCGCCCAGGAAATGGGCGTGTCGATCAAGAGCACCTCGGGGCCGGTGCTGGAGCGCCCCGGTGACCTGGCGGCGCTGTTGACCAACCTTGAGCCCCACGATGTGCTGTTCATCGACGAAATCCATCGCCTGTCGCCCATCGTCGAAGAGGTGCTGTACCCGGCCATGGAGGATTTCCAGCTCGACATCATGATCGGTGAGGGGCCGGCCGCGCGTTCGATCAAGCTGGATCTGCCGCCGTTCACCCTGGTCGGCGCAACGACGCGGGCGGGGATGCTGACCAACCCGTTGCGTGACCGTTTCGGTATCGTCCAGCGTCTTGAGTTCTACAATACCGCCGACCTGTCGACGATTGTCAGTCGTTCGGCGAGCATCCTCGGTTTGCCGCTGGACCCGGAAGGTGCTTTCGAAATCGCCCGACGTGCCCGTGGCACCCCACGAATCGCCAACCGTTTGCTGCGCCGGGTGCGCGACTTCGCCGAAGTTCGCGCCAAGGGCCACATCACGAAGCCGATTGCCGACCTGGCGCTGAACCTGCTGGACGTCGACGAGCGGGGCTTCGACCACCAGGACCGGCGTCTGTTGTTGACCATGATCGAAAAGTTCGACGGTGGGCCAGTCGGGGTCGACAGCTTGGCCGCCGCCATCAGCGAAGAGCGTCACACCATTGAAGACGTGCTGGAGCCTTACCTGATCCAGCAGGGCTACATCATGCGCACGCCACGGGGGCGGGTGGTGACGCGGCATGCCTACCTGCATTTCGGTTTAAACATTCCGTCACGATTGGGCGAAATGCCCGTGGTAGACGAGTTTCTCGATGCCGCTGACGATTAATTAACATTGCGTGCTGATTTTTTCGGGCAATGTAGGGTCCCAGGACCGTACTTTCACGTGAAAGCCGCAGAACAATGAAAAACAGTTGCCATGCCGGATTGGCAACCTGAGGAGTAAGCACTAGAGTATGCGCGCGCAAAACGGGCTTGAGCCTTTCGCACATCGCTGTCGCGTTTATTACGAGGACACCGATGCGGGGGGCATCGTGTATTACGTTAATTACCTCAAGTTTATGGAACGGGCTCGAACCGAGCGGCTACGAGATCTGGGCTTTGCCCAATCCACGCTTGCCGGCGAGGACCTGTTGTTCGTCGTGCATTCCAGCGAAGCGCGCTACCACGCGCCGGCGCGACTGGATGACGAACTGCTGGTAAGCGCTGAAGTAATCGAATTGAACCGTGCCAGCCTGCGCTTCAAGCAGCAGGTCAGGCGGGCAACGGATAATGTGCTGCTCTGCGAAGGGCAGTTTCTGGTGGCCTGTGTGCGCACTGAAAGTTTGAAACCCCGGGCCATTCCCGAAGCTCTACGAGCGGCCTTTGCCGACGTGAGCGGCGCGGGTACACACTCAAAGCAGGAGATAAAGCGTGGAAGCTAACGTCGTCGACCATTCCTCCATGTGGAGCCTGGTCAGCAATGCCAGTATCGTGGTGCAACTGGTAATGCTGATCCTGGTAGCCGCATCGGTGACCTCGTGGATCATGATCTTTCAGCGCAGCAACCTGCTGCGCGCCGGTCGACGTGCCCTGGAGAGCTTCGAAGAGCGCTTCTGGTCGGGTATCGACCTGTCCAAACTGTACCGTCAGGCCGGCAGCAATCCGGACCCTGATTCGGGCGTCGAGCAAATCTTCCGTGCCGGCTTCAAGGAATTCTCCCGTCTGCGCCAGCAGCCAGGCGTTGACCCGGAAGCGGTCATGGAAGGCGTGGCCCGTGCCATGCGCGTCGCCATTTCCCGCGAAGAAGAAAAGCTCGAGCAGAGCCTGCCCTTCCTGGCCACCGTTGGTTCCGTCAGCCCGTACATCGGTCTGTTCGGTACGGTCTGGGGCATCATGAACTCCTTCCGTGGCTTGGCGACCGCCCAGCAAGCGACCCTGGCCACTGTGGCCCCGGGTATCGCCGAAGCACTGATCGCCACGGCCATCGGTCTGTTTGCCGCGATCCCTGCCGTAATCGCTTACAACCGTTTTGCTGCTCGCAGCGAAACCCTGCTGGGCCGCTACTACACCTTCGCCGACGAGTTCCAGGCGATCCTGCACCGCAAAGTGCACACCAGCGAAGAATAAGCAGGTAATTTCCAATGGCTTTAATCGCTCGAGCTCGCAAAAAGCGCAAGCCGGTCGCCGAGATGAACGTGGTGCCTTACATCGACGTGATGTTGGTGCTGCTGGTGATCTTCATGGTGACCGCGCCGATGCTCAATCAGGGCGTGAAAGTTGATCTGCCCAAGGTTTCCAGCGAAGCCTTGCCGCAGGACAACAACACACAGGTCCTGACCATTTCCATCAAATCCGACAAGACCTACTACTGGAACCTTGGCAGCGAAGTCGACACCGAAAAGCAGCAGGATCGGGCCATGACCCTGCCGCAGATGACTGACGCGGTGACCAAGATCATTCGCGTCGGCAACGAAGGCGGCAAGCGTACCCAGGTCTTCATTCGCGGCGACAAGAGTGTCGATTACGGTTCCGTCATGGGGGCCATGGGCGGGTTGCAGAAAGCCGGGGTCGGTAATGTTGGCTTGATTACCGAGGCGCCCTGATGCAGCAACAGCGAGAGCCGTCCGCCTCGGAAAGCTACTTCTGGCCTAGTGTCTGGGCGATTGGCTTGCACGTGCTGGTGTTCGGCATGCTGTTCGTCAGTTTTGCCTTTACCCCGGAACTGCCGCCGGCCAAGCCGATTGTCCAGGCGACCTTGTACCAGCTGAAATCGAAAAGTCGGGCGACCACCCAGACCAATCAGAAGATTGCCGGTGAAGCGCAGAAATCTGCTGCGCGTCAGACCGAAGTCGAGCAGATGGAACAGAAAAAGGTCGAGCAGGAAGCGGTGAAGGCTGCGGAACAAAAGAAAGAAGAGGCGGCTCAAAAGGCCGAAGAAGCCAAGAAGGCCGACGAGGCGAAGAAAGCGGACGAGGCGAAAAAGGCTGATGAAGCCAAGAAAGCCGACGATGCGAAGAAAACCGCGGAAGCCAAGAAGGCAGAAGAGAAACAATTGGCTGATATAGCCAAGAAGAAAGCTGAAGAAGAAGCCAAGAAAGCTGCGGAAGAAGAGGCCAAGAAAGCGGCCGCTGAAGAAGCCAAGAAAAAGATCGTCGAAGACGCGAAGAAGAAAGCCGCGGAAGACGCCAAGAAGAAAGCTGAAGCTGAAGAGGCGAAGAAGAAAGTCGCCGAGGAAGCGAAGAAGAAAGCTACCGCCGATGCTGCGAAGAAGAAATCGCAGGACGCGGCGCGTAAATCCGCCGAAGACAAAAAGGCCCAGGCCCTGGCAGATTTGCTTTCCGACACGCCGCAGCGTCAGCAGGCCTTGGCCGATGAGCAGGGCGACGAAGTCGCCGGCAGTTTCGATGACCTGATTCGTGCGCGTGCAGCGGAAGGCTGGGCTCGTCCACCTTCGGCGCGCAAGGGCATGACGGTCGTGTTGCAAATCGGCATGTTGCCGGACGGTACGGTGACTTCGGTCAGCGTGTCCAAGTCCAGTGGCGACGGTCCGTTTGACGCCTCGGCTGTTGCAGCGGTGAAGAATATTGGACGTTTGACAGAAATGCAGGGAATGAAGCCGAGTGATTTCGCTCCGTATCGTTCATTCAAGATGACATTCACACCTGAGGATCTAGCCTTGTGAGAAACCTTCTTCGAGGAATGCTGGTCGTTATCTGCTGCATGGCAGGGATGGCGATGGCAGATGAGAAAAACATTCTGGTTACCAGTGGCAGCGATCGGGCGACCCCGATCGCCGTAGTACCGTTCGGCTTCCAGGGCGGTAGCGTGCTGCCGGACGATATGGCGGAAATCATCGGTAACGACCTGCGCAACTCGGGTTACTACTCGCCGCTTCCAAAGCAGAACATGATCAGCCAGCCGAGCCAGGCCAGCGAAATCATCTTCCGTGACTTCAAGGCGCTGGGTGCCCAGTACGTCATGGTCGGCAGCATTGTGCCGGCGGGCGGTCGCCTGCAGGTGCAATACGCACTGTTCAACGTGGCCACCGAGCAGCAAGTGCTGACCGGCAGCGTGTCGGGCGGCGTTGATCAGTTGCGCGACATGGCGCACTACATCTCCGACCAGTCGTTCGAAAAGCTCACGGGTATCAAGGGTGCCTTCTCGACTCGCCTGCTGTACGTAACGGCCGAGCGTTTCTCCGAGAACAATACTCGCTATACCCTGCAACGTTCGGACTACGACGGTGCTCGCGCCGTGACCCTGCTGCAGTCGCGCGAGCCGATCCTGTCGCCGCGTTTCGCACCGGATGGCAAGCGCATCGCTTATGTCTCCTTCGAGCAGAAGCGTCCACGCATCTTCATGCAGAACATCGACACCGGTCGCCGTGAGCAGATCACTAACTTCGAAGGCCTGAACGGCGCGCCAGCCTGGTCGCCGGATGGCAATCGCCTGGCGTTCGTACTGTCGAAAGACGGCAACCCGGACATCTATGTGATGAACCTGGGCTCGCGTCAGATCAGCCGCGTTACCAACGGTCCCGGCATCAATACCGAACCGTTCTGGGGCAAGGATGGCTCGACCATCTACTTCACGTCCGACCGTGGCGGCAAGCCGCAGATCTACAAGACCAGTGCCGGTGGTGGCGGTGCCGAACGCGTGACTTTCGTCGGTAACTACAACGCCAACCCTAAACTGTCGGCTGATGAAAAGACGCTTGTCATGATTCACCGTCAGGATGGCTTCACCAATTTCAAGGTGGCGGCCCAGGATTTGCAGCGCGGTAGCGTAAAAATCCTCACTGATAGCACTCTGGACGAGTCGCCTACTGTCGCGCCCAACGGCACCATGGTAATCTACGCCACCCGCCAGCAGGGCCGGGGAGTCTTGATGCTCGTGTCCATCAATGGACGCGTAAGGCTCCCGCTTCCTACCGCACAAGGCGAAGTCAGAGAACCTTCCTGGTCCCCTTACCTGAACTGACGCGGCGCTATACGTTGTACTTAACACACTGGGGTTCATTAGGAGTTTCACGATGGAAATGCTGAAGTTTGGTAAATTTGCTGCGCTGGCACTGGCCATGGCTGTAGCTGTAGGTTGCTCGTCCAAAGGCGGCGACAATGCCGGTGAAGGCGCGGTAGATCCAAACGCTGGTTACGGCGCAAACACTGGTGCAGTTGACGGCTCCCTGAGCGAAGAAGCTGCACTGCGCGCTATCACCACTTTCTACTTCGAATACGACAGTTCGGACCTGAAGCCAGAAGCCATGCGCGCTCTGGACGTTCACGCCAAAGACCTGAAAGCAAACGGCGCTCGCGTTGTTCTGGAAGGCAACACCGACGAACGTGGTACTCGTGAGTACAACATGGCACTGGGCGAGCGTCGTGCGAAAGCCGTTCAGCGCTACCTGGTACTGCAAGGTGTTTCCCCAGCTCAGCTGGAACTGGTTTCCTACGGCGAAGAGCGTCCAGTTGCTACCGGCAACGACGAGCAGTCCTGGGCTCAAAACCGTCGCGTCGAACTGCGTAAGTAATTCGTCATGCGAACGTGCCGTCGTGCTGTAACTGTCTTGGCTCTCAGCCTCGCGCCGCTTGCGGTGTGGGCTGCGGTTCCTGTGGTCGATAATGACTCCGGCTATAACAATAGCGGGAGTAGTTATCCGCCTGCAGGTTACGGTACGAACGGCGCCTATGCCGGGGGAGGGGTTTCGGCCCCTGTCTCGGCACAGGGCGAGCTGTTCAACCAACTGCAATCAATGCAGCAACAGATCGAGCGCCAGCAAGGTGCGATCGAAGTTCTGCAAAATGATGTAGCGCGCATGAAGCAGGAAAACCTGGAGCGATACCAGGATCTTGATCGGCGCATAGGAACCGGCGTTGCACCAGCCGCGACTCCTGAAAATTCTTCCACCGGTGGTGATATGAATGCCGCTGGTGCAGCAGCAGGTGCGGCAGCTGGCGCAGCCGCTGCTCAAGCACCTGCCGCGGGTAGCGAACCGGCGGATCCGGCGAAGGAAAAGCTCTATTACGATGCTGCCTTCGACCTGATCAAGGCCAAGGACTTCGACAAGGCCAGTCAGGCTTTTTCCGCTTTCCTGCGCAAGTACCCGAACAGCCAGTATGCGGGCAACGCCCAGTACTGGTTGGGCGAAGTGAACCTGGCCAAAGGCGATCTGCAAGGCGCAGGTCAGGCATTTGCCAAGGTTTCGCAGCTGTATCCCAAGCACGCGAAAGTGCCGGACTCGCTGTACAAGCTCGCTGACGTAGAGCGTCGCCTGGGTCATACCGACCGGGTCAAAGGCATTCTGCAGCAGGTGGTGTCCCAATATCCGGGCACTTCCGCCGCTCAGCTGGCCCAGCGCGATCTGCAAAAAATGTAAGCCTGCTTGATCCGTTTCAAAGAAACCCGCGCTTGTCGCGGGTTTTTTCGTTAGAATTCACGCCCTTTTTATGAAACACGCTTTTAGGGGCCTGCGCTTTGCCGGGGTTCCTTCAAGTGCCTGACGGAGGCGGACAGCCTGTTTAGCTGTTACGCCCGTGGCGACTATGCAAGACACATTGAGAATCACCGAAGTTTTCTACTCGTTGCAGGGAGAAACGCGGACTGCTGGCCTGCCCACTGTTTTTGTGCGCCTGACCGGTTGCCCTCTGCGTTGCCAATACTGCGACAGCGCCTATGCGTTCACAGGCGGAACCATCCGCACGCTCGATGACATCCTCGAGCAAGTTGCCGGTTTTCGCCCGCGATACGTCTGCGTCACGGGCGGCGAGCCCCTGGCTCAGCCCAACGCCATTCCCTTGCTCAAGCGCTTGTGTGACGCCGGTTACGAAGTGTCACTGGAAACCAGTGGCTCCATCGATATTTCGGCAGTAGATTCCCGGGTCAGCCGCGTTGTCGACCTGAAAACCCCGGGTTCGAAGGAAGCGCACCGCAATCGCTACGAAAACATCGAGCTGCTCACGCCTAATGATCAGGTGAAGTTTGTCATCTGTTCGCGAGAGGACTATGACTGGTCCGTTTCCAAGCTGATCCAGTACGGTCTGGATCAGCGTGCCGGTGAAGTCCTGTTTTCACCAAGTCACCATGATCTCAATGCTCGGGATCTGGCGGACTGGGTGGTGGCGGACAACCTGCCAGTGCGTTTGCAATTGCAGCTGCATAAATATCTATGGAATGACGAGCCGGGGCGCTGAAATGACTGAACAACTCAATACTGCTGAAAAACGTGCGGTCATCCTGCTGTCCGGTGGCCTGGACTCGGCGACTGTCGTGGCCATGGCCCGTGCCGAAGGCTACAGCTGCTACACCATGAGCTTCGACTACGGTCAGCGCTCTCACGCCGAACTGTACGCCGCCGAGCGTGTGGCGCGGGATCTGGGTGTGGTCGAGCACAAGGTAATCGGTCTGAACCTGAACGGCATGGGCGGCTCGGCCCTGACCGACACCAGCATCGATATTCCGGAAGAGTTGGGTGAAGGCATTCCCGTGACGTACGTGCCTGCGCGTAACACGGTGTTCCTGTCCCTGGCCCTGGGCTGGGCAGAGGTACTCGGCGCACGGGACATCTTCATCGGCGTCAACGCGGTGGATTACTCCGGTTACCCGGACTGCCGTCCTGAGTTCATCGAGTCGTTCGAGCGCATGGCCAACCTGGCAACCAAGGCCGGTGTCGAAGGCAATGGCTTCCGCATTCAGGCGCCTCTGCAGAACCTGAGCAAGGCGCAGATCGTTGAGGCTGGCGTGAAGCTGGGCGTCAATTACGGGATGACCGTTTCCTGCTATCAAGCTGACGATAACGGCCGTGCGTGTGGCAAATGCGACAGCTGCCGACTGCGTGCGGAAGGCTTTGCGGCGGCCGGAATCAGTGATCCAACCCCTTATTTTTGATTTATTTCAAAATAGGTGTTGAATAGTCCTTAAAAATCAGTATTATACGCGCCACCACACAGCGGGTCGTTAGCTCAGTTGGTAGAGCAGTTGGCTTTTAACCAATTGGTCGTAGGTTCGAATCCCACACGACCCACCATTTTTGTAGCAGTTTTAAAAGTCTGGAAGGCCCACGCAAGTGAGGATTTCCGGATTTTTTTTTGCCTGCAATAAAGCAGAGCGACCGAAGCTGCGCCCACTGCGCGGTGGCGATGGATGAGTCGTTCAGCAGGCGCTTGGTTAGGTAAGTGTTTCGTCTGGCGGTGACCTGGCTGCGTTGATGCTCGATTTGCGGGCCACATGAGTCATTGACGAGGGCATCCTCAAAGACACCCTGTCTGACCCTGGCGGAGGCGTTGGAGCGCCTCCCAGGGCCTATATGCCTTTCGCCACTCCTTTGAACAACCCCTTCAGCTGTTGATTGCCGGCATCCACGAGATGGTTGTCATCGAAGTACAGTGGAACGCCGTCCTTGGACCCCATGCAGTGTCCGTCAGGACAAAGGTATGGAGTTGGGTCTACCACCGTTACGTTGCAACGCTTTGCAACTGCTTCAATTACGGCGATAGCGTTCCTGTTGCGCTGCTCATACTCATACAGCGGGATCGAAATGTCTGATGCCTGCTGGAATATCCGCCGATGCAGATTCAAGCCTTTGTAGACGCTGAAGGGCATTTCCGGAATCGGCTTCACCATATAAACCGGATGATTTTTCGCGATCGAGCAGACGACGTCGGAGTATTGCGCCGTGTAGGTCTCGACAAATGATGAATCATCCAGGTTCTTCTGTTCAGGGAAGGAAATACGGTAGCTGTTGTTTCTGCTTGGGTCTGAGTACAGCGCCGCCCTGCTGAACAGCACTACAGGGATGCCCTGGTACGACCTTTTCAATACTTCCAGTTTTTCATGGTTGAACGCTTGGCATTGGCTTTCCAGCTCTTTGTCTCGCATTGCGAAGTTTTGCAGTGGGGGGCAGCCGCCGCGAGCCCAAGACAATGCGGCCTGCTGGTTCTCCATCTGGACAGCCGCAGCCGTAGATTGTGCATGACTGTCGCCAAACAGGATGACCGACACTTCACCCGTCCCGAGTTTGCAATCGGAGGCGGCATAGTTGTTGGGGTAGCACTCCTGCGGGTACAGCTTGCTGGTGTATTCGGGCTGCCCCAAGTCGACAAATGCAAACCGCACGGCCGGGTGGTTCTTCACTACCGAGGACGTTATGGCTGACAAGGCAACAACCCCTACTGCGTATGACGCGAATTTGAGGATGGTTCCTGGTGCAGACGTAATCTTCTTCACCTTCGACTCAATCAGGTAGAACGAAAGTGCACCCAACGCGAACGAAAGAGCGATTGCTCCCACAATGTGCGGCACGCTCGTAAGCAAGCCGCAGCTATAGAGAAACACCACCAGCGGCCAATGCCACAGGTAAACGGAGTAAGAGATTTTTCCGGTGAATTGCAGAGCCTTGTGGTTGCTGAAAACTGACTGAGTATTCCCGTAGATCACTAGCGCTGTGCCCAAGACCGGTAGCGCCGCAAGATACCCCGGCCAGAGATCCTGCTCAGAAAAGCAGAACACACTGGTCAGAATTGCCAGTAGCCCGAGTCCCTCGCAAACCGTGCTGTTGCGCTTGCCGAGTTGAAGGGGAAACAGAAATACCAGTCCCCCCGCGATCAGCTCCCAGGCACGGGTTGGCAGCATGTAGAACGCAAATACGGGATTGGCCTTCGTCACAAGGATGGACGCGCCGAAGGACATCAAGGCCAACACCATCAGTGCATGGGTGGTCTTGCGGGCACCAAAACATTTGTATAGCGCCATGAGCAGCACGGGATAGAGCATGTAAAACTGCCACTCAACTGACAGCGACCAGGTATGCAGCAACCAGTTCTCGTGCAGCGGAGCATCGAAATAGCTCCCGCCTTTGGCAAACATGAAATTTGAGCTGAAGAGCAAGCTGCTTTTGATCGTTCTGATGGTGTCCCGGTAGTCGTCCAAGGGTAGAAACACGAAGCCGAACACCAATAGCGCAACGCACAGAGCCAATAGCGCCGGAACAATTCGGCGTGCTCTTGATGCGTAGAACCCAAGGAGGGAGAAATTTTGTTTTTGGAGGCCGGTAAAGATGATTCCGGTCATCAGGAAGCCGGATATGACGAAAAAGACGTCAACCCCCGCAAACCCCCCACCGAACCCTTCGATCTTGAAGTGGAAAAGCACTACGGATATGACGGCGAGTGCTCGTAATGCGTTGATATTTTTATGAAATTGCATTTTCTACCTGCTATCGCGTCCCTGTTGGCAGCTGGCATTGTAGTGGCCGTGTTTACTGATTCATACATTCTCACTACAAATCTATTTGCCTATGAGCATTGCTGTAGAGCACGCGGGGCAGTGCAGGTCAGAATCATCTTTTGCATCTGCGGGATATTCTGTAGCCTTGCGCATCTTCAACGCTGTCCGTGCCTGATGAATACTCACTTTCCCGGCGGTACCCAGAAGGGTCCGGAGCCGGGTGTATACTCGACTTTCGCGCAAACGCGCCTGCAGGTCTTGCGAACATGACGCAGATTTCCGAACGCCTTTTGGTTCAGGCTCACCTCGACGCCAAGCAGCCCAAGCCGCTGACTGCCGAGGAAGAAGCTTATTACCGTGCCGCCATTGCCGCCGAGCTCAAGGCTCAGGACGCGGTGATGGTTGCCCACTTCTATTGCGATCCGGTGATTCAGGCCCTGGCCGAAGAAACCGGTGGTTGCGTTTCCGATTCGCTGGAGATGGCCCGCTTCGGCAACGCACATCCGGCCAAGACCGTGTTGGTCGCCGGTGTGAAGTTCATGGGTGAAACCGCGAAAATCCTCAACCCTGAAAAACGTGTGCTGATGCCCACCCTCGAAGCGACGTGTTCGCTGGACCTGGGTTGCCCGGTGGACGAGTTTTCGGCGTTCTGTGATCAGCACCCGGAACGCACCGTCGTGGTGTATGCCAATACCTCGGCGGCGGTCAAAGCCCGGGCGGACTGGGTGGTGACGTCCAGCTGCGCACTGGAGATCGTCGAAAGCCTGATGGATAACGGCGAGACCATCATCTGGGGGCCGGACAAACACCTGGGCACTTACATTCAGCGCCAGACCGGTGCTGACATGCTGCTGTGGGACGGTGCCTGCATCGTTCACGAAGAGTTCAAGTCCAAACAGCTTGAAGACATGAAGGCGCTGTACCCTGATGCGGCGATTCTGGTGCACCCGGAGTCGCCGACATCGGTGATTGAATTGGCCGATGCCGTGGGTTCCACCAGTCAGTTGATCGCGGCGGCACAGAGCCTGCCGAACAAGACGTTGATCGTTGCGACCGACCGCGGCATTTTCTACAAGATGCAGCAGCTGTGCCCGGACAAGGTCTTCATCGAAGCGCCAACGGCCGGTAACGGCGCAGCCTGCCGTAGTTGCGCACATTGCCCGTGGATGGCCATGAACACGCTTGAGCGCACGCTAAAGTGCTTGAAAGAAGGGGCGAACGAGATCTTTGTCGATCCTGCGCTGATTCCGCAGGCGATTCGCCCATTGAAGCGCATGCTCGACTTCACTCAGGCTGCGCGGATGAAGCTGGCGGGTAACGCCTGATTCGCCGGCCGCCAAAAAAACGCCCCGATAGGATCGGGGCGTTTTTGCATCTGGCGGTTTACCTGGTTTTCTTCGGAATTTGTACGAGCTGAGTGTTGGAGTACATGTCATGCCAGCTGCGCTTCTGTTTATCGAACAGTGGCCAGATAAAACCCAGCCCTGCGCACAGCCATGAAGCAATCGACACCACAAACCGCAACAGCGCCTGCCACAGGCTGATGGGTGAACCATCGGCGTTCTGCACGCGAATGCACCACACCTGCATGCCCAGGGTCTGGCCAGACCAGGTCCAGAACTTGGCGAAAAAGCCGAACAGCACAAACAGCAGCACCGTCGAGAGCAATGGGTCGCCGTCCAGCGCGCCGGCCTCGGTCAGTGTGCGCATTTTTTCTTCGCCGAGGATGGCCATCTGGATCATCTTGTAAATGCCGCTGGTGACGATCAGCAGGGCGGTACACAACAGGAAGTCATAGAACATCGCTGCCAGGCGACGACCCAGGGGAGCGGCGGGGAAGTCGCCCTGGGGGTTGAGAAGGTGTTTCGACATGGCAGCCTCGGGGCAGAAAAAAGAAGCCATTTTACGGAATTACGCGCACAAAAAAGCCCCTGATGTCAGCATCAGGGGCTTTTTCGTTACAGAAGATCAGGCTTCTGCTTGTACTTCGTCAGCCTGCATGCCTTTCTGGCCCTGCACGGCGATGAAAGTCACTTTCTGGCCTTCTTTCAGGCTTTTGAAGCCGTTGCCCTGGATAGCGCGGAAATGCACGAACAGATCCGGACCGCTTTCAGGAGTGATAAAACCAAAACCTTTCTCGTCGTTAAACCACTTGACGGTACCGCTCTGACGTTGGGACATTTCTTATTTCCTTTGACGCAAAAAATTAATGACAGTCTCCTTCTCATGAAAGAGTACTGGGGCTGGTTGCAGGAGAGTAAGAAGACGTCGAACGGGATGTAGCTAACTTGTAGGCTACTGCCCAGGTCACGATTCCAAGCGACCCATGCAAACACAGTGAACAAACTCTACGCCAACTACGGGAGAAAAAACAAGCCCTGTGAAGGCCCCGTATTTCCTCAGGTTGATGGCAAAGTCAGTCCACTAGCGGGGGCTTATTCTCTGGTCTTGTTCAGTTGTTTTCGATCGTTATAAGCAAAGTTCATAATCGAAGCTTATAGCCAAACGATGCACTGTTATATGGCGGTTGCGTTACACATTAGTGCACCGTTAACGCAACCGCGTTACTTATAGGAACATTCAATCAGCCGCGATAGTAGCGTTGTGGAACAAATGGCATTTTGCTTACAAGCAAAGGCACCTTTTTCCCACGAACGATCGCCCAAACCGGTGTGTCCAGTGCGATATAAGCGCTGTCGACATAACCCATGGCCAGCGGCCCACCCAAGGTTGGCCCGAAACCGCCGCTGCAGACGCTACCGATGATGTCGCCGGCCTCGTTGACGATCTCGGCGCCTTCACGCACGGGTGTACGTTCCTGTGGTAACAAACCGACGCGTTTGCGGTTCACGCCTGCCTGTTGCTGGGCGAATACGCTTTCAGCGCCAGGGAAGCCGCCGGCCCGCGCACCATCGGCACGACGCGGCTTGGAGATCGCCCACAGCAGGCTCGCCTCAATCGGCGTGGTTTCGGTGTTCATGTCATGACCGTACAGGCACAAACCCGCTTCCAGGCGCAGGGAGTCGCGGGCGCCAAGGCCGATGGCGGCCACTTCGGCTTCAGCGAGCAGCGCGCGAGCCAGGGCTTCGGCGTTCGCGGCGGGTACGGAGATTTCGAAACCGTCTTCACCGGTGTAACCCGAGCGGCTGGCAAAGCAGTCCACACCCAGCAGCTTCACGCGGGCGAACTGCATGAAGGTCATCTTTGCAACTGTAGGGGCCAGGCGTGCCAGCACGGTCACGGCAGCCGGGCCTTGCAGGGCGAGCAGAGCGCGCTCTTCAAACAGCGGCTCGATCGTGCACTGGTCGCCAATGTGCTTGCGCAGGTGGGCCAGGTCCTGGTCCTTGCAGGCGGCGTTGACCACCAGGAACAGTTCGTCGTTGCCCAGGTTGGCGACCATCAGGTCGTCGAGGATGCCGCCCGTCGCATTGGTGAACATGGCGTAACGCTGCATGCCCACCGGCAGGTCGATGATGTCCACCGGCACCAGCGTTTCCAGGGCCTTGGCGGCATTGGCGCCGGTCAGGCGGATCTGGCCCATGTGCGAGACATCGAACAGCCCGGCCTGATCACGGGTGTGCTGGTGTTCTTTCATCACGCCCAGCGGGTACTGGACGGGCATGTCGTAGCCGGCGAACGGCACCATGCGCGCGCCGAGTTCGATGTGCAGTGCGTGCAACGGGGTTTTCAACAGTTGTTCGGTGGACATATTCAGCTCCTGAAGAAGGGTGCAGATGAGCGCGCATCAGCACTCGATAATGTTGACCGCCAAACCGCCACGGGCGGTTTCCTTGTATTTGCTTTTCATGTCGGCGCCGGTCTGGCGCATGGTGCGAATGACCTTGTCGAGGGAGACGAAGTGTTGTCCGTCGCCGCGCAGAGCCATGCGCACGGCATTGATGGCCTTGACCGAGCCCATGGCGTTGCGCTCGATGCAAGGCACTTGCACCAGCCCGCCAATCGGGTCGCAGGTTAGTCCGAGGTTGTGTTCCATGCCGATTTCCGCGGCGTTCTCCACTTGTTGCACAGTGCCGCCAAGCACTTCGCACAGGGCACCGGCGGCCATCGAACAGGCGACGCCGACTTCGCCCTGGCAGCCGACTTCGGCGCCGGAGATGGAGGCGTTTTCCTTGTACAGAATGCCGATGGCTGCGGCAGTGAGCAGAAAACGCACCACGCCGTCGTCATTGGAGCCCGGGATAAAGCGCATGTAGTAATGCAGCACCGCTGGAATGATCCCGGCCGCGCCGTTGGTGGGGGCGGTGACCACGCGCCCGCCATTGGCGTTTTCTTCATTGACCGCCAGGGCGTACAGGTTGACCCAGTCGAGCACTGACAACGGGTCGCGCAAAGACGATTCCGGGTTCTTGCACAATTGCCGATGCAGCGCGGCGGCCCGGCGTTTGACCTTCAGTCCGCCGGGCAGGATGCCTTCATTGCGGCATCCGGCGGCGACGCAGTCCTGCATCACTTGCCATATTTTCAGCAGGCCGGCGCGGGTTTCCGCTTCCGGGCGCCAGGCGCTTTCGTTGGTCAGCATCACCTGGCTGATCGACAGCCCGTATTTGACGCAATGACCGAGAAGATCCTTGGCACTTTTGAACGGAAAGGTCAGGGGCGTGGCGTCTTCGACGATGCGATCGGCGCCGGCGGCGTCCTCATCGACCACAAAACCGCCGCCGACCGAGTAGTACTCGCGGCTGCGGACCTGCAGGCCCGCTGCGTCGAAGGCGCGGAAAATCATGCCGTTGGGGTGATAGGGCAAGGGTTTGCGAATCATCGCCAGGTGTTCTTTCTCGTTGAACGCAATGCTGTGTTCGCCGAGCAGGTTCAAGCGGCCGTTACCACGAATTTCTTGCAGGCGCGCAGCGACGGTTTCTGTATCCACGGTGTCCGGGTGTTCACCTTCCAGGCCCAGCAGCACAGCCTTGTCACTGCCGTGGCCTTTGCCGGTGGCGCCGAGCGAGCCGTACAGCTCGACCTTGACGCAGGTGGTGGCCGTCAGCAGCCCTTCACGGCGCAGGCCTTCGACGAAACGCGCAGCGGCGCGCATCGGACCGACGGTGTGGGAACTGGAGGGGCCGATGCCAATCTTGAACAGGTCGAACACGCTTAACGACATGGTGGTTCTCCGGTTTCTTGTTATAGGCGTATCACGGGAGATGCTTTGCGTAGGAGCTGCCGCAGGCTGCGATCTTTTGATCCTGTTTTTTCAAGATCAAGATCAAAAGATCGCAGCCTGCGGCAGCTCCTACAGGGTATTGCGGTGTTTCTGAAAGTGGGGGCGAGTAAATCCGCCCCCTCATTGGTTTAAGCGTAGCTTTCGATCGACGGGCAGGCGCAGACCAGGTTGCGGTCGCCGAACACGTTGTCGACGCGACCGACCGGCGGCCAGTACTTGCCTTCGATCAGCGACGCAACCGGGTACACCGCTTGCTCACGGCTGTATGGGTGCGACCACTCGCCCACCAGTTCTTTGGCGGTGTGCGGAGCGTTTTTCAGCGGGTTGTCGTCCTTGTCCAGGGTGCCGTTTTCCACTGCACGGATTTCTTCGCGGATGCGGATCATGGCGTCGCAGAAGCGGTCCAGTTCTTCCTTGGATTCGCTTTCGGTCGGCTCGATCATCAGCGTGCCGGCCACCGGGAACGACATGGTCGGTGCGTGGAAGCCGAAGTCGATCAGGCGCTTGGCGACGTCATCGACGCTGATGCCGCTGCTGTCTTTCAGTGGACGCAGGTCGAGGATGCATTCGTGTGCCACCAGGCCGTTGCTGCCGGTGTACAGCACTGGGTAGTGCTCTTCGAGGCGACGGGAGATGTAGTTGGCATTGAGGATCGCCAGCTGCGAAGCACGCTTGAGGCCCGCGCCACCCATCATACGAATGTACATCCAGGTGATCGGCAGAATGCTCGCGCTGCCGAACGGTGCCGCGCAAACGGCGCCTTCCTTGCGCTCCATCTGTGCGTGGCCCGGCAGGAATGGCGCCAGGTGCGATTTCACACCGATCGGGCCGACGCCCGGGCCGCCACCGCCGTGGGGGATGCAGAAGGTTTTGTGCAGGTTCAGGTGCGAAACGTCGCCGCCGAACTTGCCCGGGGCGCAGAGGCCGACCATGGCGTTCATGTTGGCGCCGTCGATGTACACCTGGCCACCGTTGTCATGAACGATGCCGCAGATTTCGCGGATGCCTTCTTCGAACACGCCGTGGGTCGACGGGTAGGTGATCATCAGCGCGGCGAGGTGTTCGCGGTGCTCGATGGCCTTGGCGCGCAGGTCTTCGATGTCGACGTTGCCGCGGGCATCGCAGGCGGTGACGACCACGCGCATGCCGGCCATGTTGGCGGTGGCCGGGTTGGTGCCGTGGGCCGACGACGGGATCAGGCAGATGTCGCGACGGTCTTCGCCACGGCTCTGGTGGTAGGCACGGATCGCCAGCAGACCTGCGTATTCACCCTGGGAGCCGGCGTTCGGTTGCAAGGACACCGAGTCGTAGCCGGTCGCAGCGCAAAGCATTGCTTCCAGTTCGTCGGTCAGTTGCTGGTAGCCGGCGCTTTGCTCGGCTGGGGCGAACGGGTGCAGGGCGCCGAACTCGGCCCAGGTCACCGGGATCATTTCGCTGGCGGCGTTGAGTTTCATGGTGCACGAACCCAGCGGGATCATGGTGCGATCCAGGGCCAGGTCCTTGTCCGCCAGTTTGCGCAGGTAGCGCATCAGCTCGGTTTCCGAGTGATAGCGGTTGAACACCGGGTGGCTGAGGATCGGCGACTGACGCACCAGCGCGGCCGGGATGGTGCTGACGACCGAGGCGGCGAGGGCGGCGAAGTCCGGCAGGGTCTTGCCGTCGGACAGCAGGCTCCACAGGGCCTCAACGTCGGCCTGAGTGGTGGTTTCGTCCAGGGACAGGCCCAGGCGCTCGCCATCGACCACGCGCAGGTTGATCTGCTGGGCGTGCGCCTTGTCGTGCAGGGCGGCGGTTTGTGCGCCGGTCTTCACGGTCAGGGTGTCGAAGAAGCTCGCTTGCTCGACGTTCAGGCCCAATGCGCTCAAGCCTTTGGCCAGGATCGCGGTCAGGTGGTGCACACGATTGGCGATCTGCGTCAGGCCTTTCGGACCGTGGTACACGGCGTACATGCTGGCGATGTTGGCCAGCAGTACTTGTGCGGTGCAGATGTTGCTGGTGGCTTTCTCGCGACGGATGTGTTGCTCGCGGGTCTGCATGGCCAGACGCAGGGCCGGGTTGCCGAAACGGTCTACCGAAACACCGACCAGACGGCCCGGCATGTCACGTTTGAACGCGTCCTTGGTGGAGAAGTACGCCGCGTGCGGGCCACCGAAGCCCAGTGGCACGCCGAAGCGCTGTGCACTGCCGATGGCCACGTCGGCACCGAATTCGCCTGGCGCGGCCAGCACGGTCAGGGCCAGCAGGTCGGCGGCCACGGCAACGAGGGCGTTGGCGGCGTGGAAGCGCTCGGTCAGCTCGCGGTAATCGAACACGTCACCGTTGCTCGCCGGGTATTGCAGCAGTGCGCCGAAGAAAGGCGTCACGTCAGTCAGTTCGAGTTCGTCGCCAACCACTACGTCGATACCCAGAGGCTCGGCACGGGTGCGCAGTACGTCGAGGGTCTGCGGGTGGCAATGCACGGAGGCGAAGAAGGCGTGGCTGCCTTTGTTCTTGCTCAGGCGTTTGCAGAAGGTCATGGCTTCGGCAGCGGCGGTGGCTTCGTCCAGCAGGGAGGCGTTGGCGATCGGCAGGCCGGTGAGGTCGCTGATCAGGGTCTGGAAGTTCAGCAGCGCTTCGAGACGACCCTGGGAGATTTCTGGCTGGTACGGGGTGTAGGCGGTGTACCAGGCCGGGTTTTCCAGCAGGTTGCGCAGGATCGGCGACGGTGTGTGGGTGCCGTAGTAGCCCTGGCCGATGTAGGTCTTGAACAGCTGGTTTTTAGTCGCGATGGACTTGATCAAGGCCAGAGCATCGGCTTCGCTCAAGCCGTCTTCCAGGCCGAGGACGCTGGTGCCCTTGATGCTGTCGGGAATCACGCTGGCGCTCAGGGCTTCCAGGGAGTCGAAACCGAGGCTGTTGAGCATCGCTTGCTCGTCACCGGCGCGCGGGCCGATGTGACGGGCGATGAATTCGTTGGCGGTGCTTGTGTTTACAACGGCAGGGTTCACTTGGGTCATGTCGGTGCTCCTCAGGCTTCGGCGTTGGCTTTGATCAGGCGGTCGTAGGCGTCCTGATCCAGCAGTTGAGCGACTGCCGAGGCGTCGCTTGGCTGGAAGCGGAAGAACCAGCCTTCGCCCAGCGGATCTTCGTTGACCAGCTCAGGGCTGCTGTCCAGCGCCGGGTTCACTTCCAGCACTTCGCCGTCCAGTGGCATGTACACGCCGCTGGCAGCCTTTACCGACTCCACGGTGGCGGCTTCGGCGCCTTTGTCGTAGGACTGCAGCTCAGGCAGTTGAACGAAAACCACGTCGCCCAGGGCGTTCTGTGCGAAAGCGGTGATGCCGACCGTGACGCTGCCGTCAGCTTCGGTGCGCAGCCATTCGTGATCTTCAGTAAAACGCAACTCGCTCATGGAAACTCCTAAGGGGCCAGACTCGTCTGGTGGACGCGATTGAATGCTTGGGCAATGCCCGTGTTATGGGGAATACATAGCAAGAACGCGGCCAACGTTGTTTTTGTTGTTATTGATCAATGATTTAGGTGGTTTCGACAAACGCTGAAAATCAATCGTTGTAGCGAAATCGATACGGCATATGTCAATGATAAAAGCCGAGGTGGATCAAAGCCTTGCACAGCCGTGATCGGAGAGGGGTGTAGCGATATCGTTCCGCTGTAGCGCTTTCAGTACAGATGGAGGTCGTTTTTGGCGCGGTTTTTCGGATGACGGAGGAATCTGTAGGAGCGAGCCTGCTCGCGATAGCGTTCGTTCAGTCGACATCGATGGTGGCTGTCAGTCCGTCATCGCGAGCAGGCTCGCTCCTACAGTTGTTCGGTGTCAGGCTTCAAGCCTTGCTCGGAATCCCGTACTTGCGCAACCGATGGGCAATCGCCGTGTGGGAGGTTTGCAAGCGGGTAGCGAGTTGTCGGGTCGAGGGATAGCTGGCGTAGAGTTTTTCCAGCAGGGTTTTCTCGAACTCGTCCATGGCCTGTTCCAGGCTGTCGACGTCATGGTCGCTCTGACGGGCCACCGAGGTGCCGGCGATGTCGAGGTCGCCGATGTCCACCAGGCTGCTTTCGCAAATCGCCGCGGCGCGGAAGATCACGTTCTGCAATTGCCGCACGTTGCCCGGCCAGCGGTTGCCCAGCAGCGCCGGGTAAGTGCCCGGCGCCAGGCGACAGATCGGGCGCTGGATCTGCGCGCAGGCCTGCTGCATGAAGTAGCGGGCCAGCAGCAGGATGTCCTGGCCACGCTCGCGCAGCGGCGGCACTTCGACGTTGAGGACGTTGAGGCGATAGAACAGGTCTTCGCGAAACTGCCCTTCGCTGACCATTTTTTCCAGGTCGCGGTGGGTGGCGCTGAGGATCCGCACATTGACTTTGACCTCACGGTCACCGCCGACCCGGCGAAAACTGCCGTCGTTGAGGAAACGCAGCAATTTGGCCTGCAAGTACGGCGACATCTCGCCGATTTCATCGAGAAACACCGTGCCCTGGTTGGCCAGTTCCATCAACCCCGGCTTACCACCCCGTTGTGCGCCGGTGAAGGCACCGGGGGCGTAGCCGAACAGTTCACTTTCGGCGAGGTTCTCCGGCAATGCCGCGCAGTTCAACGCCAGAAAGGGTGAGCTGTGCCGGGCGCTGATGGCGTGGCAGGCGCGGGCCACCAGTTCCTTGCCGGTGCCGGTTTCGCCCTGGATCAGCAGCGGTGCATCGAGGGCCGCCACCCGCTGGGCGCGCGCCTTGAGGGTGCGGATCACCGGAGACTCGCCGAGCAGTGCATCGAAACCTTCGGCGTGGTCATGGTGTAGCGCGGAAAGGCGTTCGCCGATGCGGTTCGGTTGGTACAGGGTCAGCAGGGCGCCGGCGTCGGTGATCGGTGTGGCGTCGAGCAACAAGGTCTGGCCGTTGACGGTAATTTCCCGCAGCGGCAGGCGAAAGCCTTGTTCGAGCAGGGCGTCGAGCAAGGCCGGGTCGGCAAACAGGTCGCCCACGCTTTCACCACCCGGTTCGCGGCCGTATAGGGCGATCAGGGCCGGGTTGGCCAGCAGCACCTTGCCGTCGCTGTCCAGTGCCAGCACCGGGTCGGTCATGGCGGCCAGCAAGGCGTCGAGCTGCAAGTGCCGGCGCTGGCCGGGCAGGATGTCGACCACCGTCACCGCCTGCACGCCACGCACGCTGAACAGGGCATCGCGCAGTTCCTCGAGGACTTGCGGGCTCAGGGTCGGGGCGTCGATATAGACATTGGGCGGGACCATTTCCACCGCATCCAGGTTCAGATTGCGCCCGCCGAGCAGGGCCAGGACTTCCTGGGTGATACCGACGCGGTCGATGAAGCTGACGTGGATACGCATGGGGCGGTTTTGGGTTCTGCAGTGCGAAGGGTGGCAAGTATGCCTTGGGGCGGGCTAATGGTGAAATTTTGCGCGGACTTCTACATGGCGATGATCACCTGTGGGAGCGAGCAAGCTCGCTCCCACAGGTGCAGTCTCCAAGTGGAAACTGGGTTATTCCAGGTGCTCGGGTTTGACCGGGTCGCCCGATTTCATGTTCAACTGCACCCGCACGTCTTCGAACATTTGGTCGTAATGCTTGTGGATCGAACCGATGTTGCTATGGGTTTTCGGGATGCCATGCTTCTCGGCAATCTTGGTGACGTTGCTGGCGAAGTTGTAGGCCATGTCCTTGGGCAGGAAGAACGACTCGCTCATGTCCTTGTTCTGAATGCTGCCGTGCATCTTGAACAGCATCCCTTTGCCTTCCTTGGGATCCTGGCTGACTTCATAGTCGAGGTAGATGTTGTAGCTGACGTCATCCTTGTTCAGCGCGTGTCGCTCGATGTGCAGGTGACCCGGCTCGAACGTTGCCATTATTGACTCTCCTTCGAAAGATCTTGAATCAGGACAGGCCTCAGGCCTGCCCCGCAGTTTCGTTTATTGATAGCTGATGCCCGGTGTCGCCGTACTGATGCGCGTGCCGGCCTTGCCCTGGACGATCGCTTCGATGTCCGCGAGCGAACCGATCACCGCCACTTTTCCAGTATGGCGCGCGAACTCGCAGGCTGCCTGCACCTTCGGTCCCATGGAGCCGGCGGCGAAGCCGAGTTTTTCCATTTCGTCGGGGTGGGCCTGGGCGATGGCTTTCTGCGTGGGTTTACCAAAGTCGATGAAGGCGGCGTTGACGTCGGTGGCGATCACCAGCAGATCGGCTTCAAGCTGTTCGGCCAGCAGCGCCGAGCACAGGTCTTTGTCGATGACCGCTTCGACGCCCTCGAGTTTGCCGGGTGAGGTGTACATGGTCGGAATGCCGCCGCCGCCGGCGCAGATCACGATGCTGCTTTTTTCCAGCAGCCATTTGATCGGACGGATTTCGAAGATGCGTTTCGGTTTCGGGCTGGCGACCACGCGACGGTATTTGTCGCCGTCCGGGGCAATCGCCCAGCCTTTCTCGGCGGCGAGTGCTTCGGCCTCATCCTTGGTATAGACAGGGCCGATGGGTTTGGTGGGGTTCTTGAAGGCCGGGTCATTGGCATCGACTTCGACTTGGGTCAGCAAGGTCGCGAAGGGCACTTCGAAGTCCAGCAGGTTGCCCAGTTCCTGTTCGATGATGTAGCCGATCATGCCTTCGGTCTCAGCACCGAGCACGTCCAGCGGATAGGGTGAAACCGAGGTGTAGGCCGCCGCCTGCAATGACAGCAGGCCGACCTGAGGGCCATTGCCGTGGGCGATGACCAGTTGGTTGCCGGGATGGATCTTGGCGATCTGTTCGGTGGCGATCCGGATGTTGGCGCGCTGGTTGTCAGCGGTCATGGGTTCGCCCCGGCGGAGCAGGGCATTACCGCCCAGAGCAACGACGATACGCATGGTGCTAGTCCTTCTGAACAGAGGAAAGGCAAACGACTCGGTCAATTGTAGGAGTGAGCCTGCTCGCGATTGCGCAGCATCTTTCGACATTAATGTTGAATGTCAGACCGCTATCGCGAGCAGGCTCGCTCCTACATTGACCGGTGCCGGTCTTATAGATCAGCCAGCGTCGACACCAGAATCGCCTTGATCGTGTGCATGCGGTTTTCCGCTTGCTCGAAGGCGATGCAGGCCGGCGACTCGAACACGTCATCGGTCACTTCGATGCCGTTCTTCAGGTGCGGGTACTGCTCGGCAATCTGCTTGCCGATCTTGGTGTCGCTGTTATGGAACGCCGGCAGGCAGTGCATGAACTTGGTGCGCGGGTTGCCGGTGGCTTTCATCAGTTCGGCGTTGACCTGATACGGCAGCAGTTGCTGGATGCGCTCGGCCCAGGCTTCGACTGGCTCGCCCATCGACACCCACACATCGGTGTGGATGAAGTCCACGCCCTTGACCGCCGCTTTCGGGTCTTCGGTGAGGGTAATGCGCGCGCCGCTTTCTTCTGCGTACTGTTTGCAGCGAGCCACCAGGTCGTCCGCCGGCCACAGGGCTTTTGGCGCGCAGATGCGCACGTCCATGCCGAGTTTGGCGCCGATCAGCAGCAGTGAGTTGCCCATGTTGTTGCGCGCGTCGCCCAGGTAGGCGTAGCTGATCTCGTGGATCGGCTTGTCGGCGTGTTCACGCATGGTCAGCACGTCGGCGATCATTTGCGTCGGGTGATATTCGTCGGTGAGGCCATTGAACACCGGTACGCCGGCGAACTTGGCCAGTTCCTCGACGATTTCCTGCTTGAAGCCACGGTATTCGATGGCGTCGTACATGCGCCCGAGCACGCGGGCGGTGTCCTTCATGCTTTCCTTGTGGCCGATCTGCGAGGAGTTCGGGTCGATGTAGGTGACGTTGGCGCCCTGGTCATAGGCTGCAACTTCGAACGCGCAGCGGGTGCGGGTCGAGGTTTTTTCGAAGATCAGCGCGATGTTGTTGCCCTTGAGATGCTGCTGTTCGGTGCCGGTGTACTTGGCACGCTTGAGGTCGCGGGACAGGTCGAGCAGGTAGCGCAATTCGCGAGGGGTGTGGTGTTCCAGGCTCAGCAGATTGCGGTTATGGATATTGAACGCCATTTTGGATCTCCTAAGGTGTCGGTTATCCCCTTGGCCTGCGCATGCCCTTGGGTAGAGGGCAGCGAGGGTCAAGGCAATAGGTTAGTAGTCAATCGGGTCGCGGATGATCGGGCAGGTCATGCAATGGCCGCCGCCCCGTCCCCGGCCGAGTTCGCCGGCGCTGATGGTGATCACTTCCACACCGGCCTTGCGCATCAGGGTGTTGGTGTAGGTATTGCGGTCGTAGCCGATGACCACGCCCGGTTCCACGGCCACTACGTTGTTGCCGTCGTCCCATTGCTCGCGTTCGGCGGCGAAGCTGTTGCCGCCGGTTTCCACCACGCGCAACGCTTTGAGGTTCAGGGCCTGGGCGACGGTGTCGAGGAAGTTGGTTTCTTCGCGACGAATGTCGATGCCGCCCGCCTTGCTTTCATCGGGACGCAGGGTGAAGGCGACAATCTGGTTCACCACTTCCGGGAAGATCGTGACGAGGTCGCGATCACAGAAGCTGAACACGGTGTCCAGGTGCATCGCCGCGCGGGATTTCGGCAGGCCGGCGACGATCACTTTCTCGACCGCCTTGTTTTTGAACAGGTTCACCGCCAGTTGGGCAATGGCCTGGCGCGACGAGCGTTCGCCCATGCCGATCAACACCACGCCGTTGCCGATCGGCATCACATCACCGCCCTCAAGGGTGGAGTTGCCGTGGTCTTTGTCCGGGTCGCCGTACCAGATCTGGAAGTCGGCGTTGGTGAACTCGGGGTGGAACTTGTAGATGGCGGTGGTCAGCAGGGTTTCCTGACGGCGCGCCGGCCAGTACATCGGGTTGAGGGTGACGCCACCGTAGATCCAGCAGGTGGTATCGCGGGTGAACTGGGTGTTGGGCAGCGGCGGCAGGATGAAGCTGGAGTTGCCGAGGAAGTCGCGGAACATCTCGATGGCCTTGCCGCCGAAACTGGTGGGCAAATCATCGCCTGATACGCCGCCGATCAGGAACTCGGCGATGTGACGTGGCTCCAGGCTGCGCAGCCACGACGCGGTTTCGTTGATCAGGCCCAGGCCCACCGAGTTGGCGGTGATCTTGCGTTCCAGAATCCAGTCCAGGGCTTCGGGAATGGCGACGATGTCGGTCAGCAGGTTGTGCATTTCCAGTACATCGACGTTGCGTTCGCGCATCTTGGTGACGAAGTCGAAGTGGTCGCGCTTGGCCTGGGCCACCCACAGCACATCGTCGAACAGCAGTTCATCGCAGTTGTTCGGGGTCAGCCGCTGATGGGCCAGGCCGGGGGAGCAAACCATGACTTTGCGCAGTTTGCCGGCTTCGGAATGGACGCCGTACTTAACTTTTTCCTTGGTCATTACAGTGATCCTCCAGATGACAAAACAGGGTAGTTACAGAGTCAGGAAACCGTCGTAGAGACCGTAGGCCGCCACCACGGCGCCGACGACCACCGCAGCGAAAATCAGCTTCTCGACGTTGGTGAAAACCGGTTTGTTGATTTCCAGCTTGGCCTTGGCGAACAGGATTACGCCGGGGGCGTAGAGCAGGGCGGACAGCAGCAGGTACTTGATGCCGCCGGCGTACAGCAGCCAGATCGCGTAGATCACGGCCACGGCACCGATGATGAGATCCTTCTGCCGCTCGCCCGCCGCGCCTTCGTAGCTTTCGCCACGCACCGCCAACAGCAACGCATAGGCCGCCGACCACAGGTAAGGCACCAGGATCATCGAGGTGGCGAGGTAGATCAGCGACAGGTAAGTGCTGGCGGAGAATAGTGTGATGATCAGGAAAACCTGCACCATGGCGTTGGTCAGCCACAGCGCGTTGACCGGTACATGGTTGGCGTTTTCCTTGCGCAAAAACGCCGGCATGGTGTGGTCCTTGGCAGCGGCGAACATGATCTCCGCGCACAGCAGCACCCACGACAGCAACGCCCCCAGCAACGAGATGATCAAACCGACGCTGATCAGCACCGCACCCCAGTGACCGACCACGTGTTCCAGCACGGCGGCCATCGACGGGTTCTGCAGTTTGGCCAGTTCCGGCTGGGTCATGATCCCCAGCGACAGCACGTTGACCAGAACCAAAAACAACAGCACGGTGACAAAGCCGATCACGGTGGCTTTACCCACATCGCTGCGTTTTTCCGCGCGGGCCGAAAAGATGCTCGCGCCTTCGATGCCGATGAACACCCACACGGTGACCAGCATCATCTTGCGCACCTGGTCCATCACGCTGCCCAGGTCCGGGTTCTTCAGGCCCCAGATATCGGCGGTGAAGATGTCCAGTTTGAAGGCGAACAACGCAATCAACATGAACAGCAGCAGCGGCACAATCTTGGCGACGGTGGTCACCAGGTTGATGAACGCTGCTTCCTTTATTCCCCGTAATACGAGGAAATGTACGGCCCAGAGCAGCACCGAGGCGCCGATCACGGCGGCAGGGGTATTCCCCTCCCCAAATAGCGGAAAGAAGTAACCGAGCGTGCTGAACAGCAAGACGAAGTAGCCAACGTTGCCCAGCCAGGCACTGATCCAGTACCCCCAGGCGGACGAGAAGCCCATGTAGTCGCCGAAACCGGCCTTGGCGTAGGCGTAGACCCCGCCATCCAGATCGGGTTTGCGGTTGGCCAGGGTCTGGAACACGAACGCCAGGGTGAGCATGCCGACGGCGGTGATCGCCCAACCGATCAGAATGGCGCCGACATCCGCGCTGGCCGCCATGTTTTGTGGCAAGGAAAAGATCCCGCCACCAATCATCGAACCCACGACTAACGCAACCAGCGCGCCGAGTTTCAGTTTTCCGGGAGCTTCAGACATTGCATGACTCCAATGCAGGAGAAGAGAGGCAACAGACTAATTCCGTTGGCTATCCAATCAGCTGACTTAGATCACTAAATGAGAGCGTTCCCAGTTTCTTGGCGGAGTGCCATCATTTGCAAGGCGGCTGCCTGTAGCGCTTGTTCTAGAGCCTTTTGTACATTATTTAAATAATTTTAGAGTTTGTTTCGAATTATGACGCTAGTTGGTTTTTCAGAATTCGCAAATTTTACCAGCGGGTTTTTTGTACGAAATTGATGTATTGGAAAAACGTATACAACAAATGATTATATCAGCGCCTCTAATAGCCGTTTTGTGCAAGTAAAAATACGCATGTTGGCGTTATCCAATAAACGTTATTACTCTTCAACAGTTTAGTTGACGCCTGTTATGTGACGATCTCGCGGCAGTTGTCGCCCCCACAGAAATGGAGATGCAACGATGGCGCAATCACCGAACAAGCTTCGCCTGAGCGCATTGATCGCGTTGGTGGTGGGTTCGATGATCGGCGGCGGGATTTTTTCCCTGCCGCAAAACATGGCGGCCAGGGCCGATGCCGGGGCGATCCTGATCGGTTGGGCAATCACCGCCGTCGGCATGCTCACCCTGGCATTCGTGTTCCAGACCCTGGCCAATCGCAAGCCGGAGTTGGACTCCGGGGTGTACGCCTATGCCAAGGCCGGGTTCGGCGACTACATGGGCTTCTCGTCCGCCTGGGGCTACTGGATCAGCGCCTGGCTGGGCAACGTCGGCTACTTCGTGCTGCTGTTCAGCACCCTCGGTTATTTCGTTCCGGTCTTTGGCGAAGGCAACACGCCGATCGCCATCGTCTGCGCTTCGGTGCTGCTCTGGACTGTGCATTTTGTGGTGATGCGCGGGATCAAGGAGGCGGCGTTCATCAACCAGGTGACCACGGTGGCCAAGATCGTGCCGCTGATCATGTTCATCGTGATTGCCGCCGTGGCGTTCAAGGCGGACATCTTTACCCTCGATATCTGGGGGCGCAATAACCCGGAGTTCGGCAGCGTGATGGATCAGGTCCGGCACATGATGCTGGTCACCGTGTTCGTGTTCATCGGTATCGAGGGCGCCAGTGTCTATTCGGCCCGGGCGGAGAAACGCTCCGACGTGGGCCGGGCGACGGTGATCGGGTTCATTGGGGTGTTGGCGCTGCTGGTGCTGGTGAACGTGCTGTCGCTGGGGATTATGACCCAGCCGCAACTGGCGAAATTGCAGAACCCCTCGCTGGCGGCGGTGCTTGAACATATCGTCGGCCCCTGGGGGGCGTTGCTGATTAGCGTCGGCCTGGCGATCTCGCTGTTGGGGGCCCTGTTGTCCTGGGCGTTGCTGTGCGCCGAAATCCTGTTCGCCACGGCGAAAGACAAGACCATGCCGGCATTCCTGACCAAGGAAAACGCCAACCATGTGCCGGTCAATGCGATGTGGCTGACCAACTCGATGATCCAGCTGTTCCTGCTGATCACCCTGTTTTCCGCCGGCACCTACACCAGTCTGATTTATCTGGCGTCCTCGATGATTCTGGTGCCGTACCTGTGGTCGGCGGCCTATGCGGTGTTGTTGTGCACACGGGGTGAAACCTACCAACAGGCACCCGTCGAGCGGATCAAGGATCTGCTGATCGGTGGCATCGCGCTGGGCTACGCGGTGTGGTTGCTGTATGCCGGAGGCCTGAAGTATTTGCTGCTGTCGGCGTTGCTGTATGCACCGGGTGTGATCCTGTTTGCCAAGGCACGTAATGAGCAGGGCAAACCACTGTTCACGGTGGTCGAGAAAGGCATTTTCACCTGTGTCATCGGTGGTGCTGGGCTGGCGGCTTATGGGTTGTACAGCGGGGTGCTCAGCCTGTGAGGTTGTTGCTGGCGTACCAGCCGCCCTATGACTGGCCGGCGTTGCTGGGGTTCTTGTCGGCGCGGGCGATCGTTGGCCTGGAAACCGTGGTCGAGGGTGTCTACTCGCGCAGCATCGACTTGCATGGCGTTCACGGTACGTTTTCGATCCAGCCTGCTGCATCCGATGCACTTGAGCTGAGCCTGGACTTTCCGGATGCTGCTGCCGTGCCCGAGATCGTTGCGCGAGTGCGGCGAATGTTCGACCTGGATGCCGACCTGTCCGCAATTCACCGGCACCTGACGGTTGATCCGCTGATGGCGCGGTTGATTACCGAACGCCCGGGCCTGCGCGTACCGGGGGCATGGGATGGGCTGGAACTGGCGATCCGTGCGGTACTGGGGCAGCAGATTACGGTAGTGGCGGCGATCCGGTTGGCGGGCAAACTGGTTGCGCAGTACGGCACGCCGTTAAGTTCAGCACTGCCGGGATTGACCCACGTTTTTCCCAAGGCCCGCGTTTTGGCGGACGCAGATCTGGAAGCGCTGGGCATGCCGAAAAGCCGAGGTCGGACCTTGTCGGGTGTGGCTCAGGCACTGCTCGATGATCCGCGATTGTTTGAGCCCGGCCGGGAAGGGGGCGTAGCGCGGTTGCTGGCCTTGCACGGGATTGGTGACTGGACGGCGCAATATATTGCCTTGCGTCAGTTGCGGGAGATGGATGGGTTCCCCAATGGTGATGTCGGGCTGATCAATGCGTTGGCAGCGCTGGAGGGTGGGCCGGTGACAGCGAAGCAGTTGTTGTTGCGGGCTGAAGGGTGGCGGCCGTATCGAGGGTATGCGGCGCAGGTGCTGTGGACTTCGTTGAGTCGGGCGGACTGAGCTGATCCGGTTTTTGTGGTGCTGTTTCGGGCACCATCGCGAGCTTGCTCGCGATGGCTATCTAAAACTCACTACCACTGCGCGCGATGTGAACCCAGTTCGGTTGCCGGTAGCGCCCATTGCAACGGTGTCCCAGTTATCTTCAAAGGAGCGTGCAATCGGTGCGCCGCCCCCCACGGTGTCTGCTCCACCATCAACCCCTGATCCCGCTCATCTTCCGCACGTAACGCTTCAATCGTCCCCGGCCCATGCTCGATCAACAACCTCGCCGTACGGGCCAACGACAATCGCGCCGAGCCCCCCGTACCGTCGTTCAACCGCTGTGCCAACAACCGGATCGCACTGGCCGCCATCAAGTACCCGGTGGCGTGATCGAGGGCTTGCACCGGCAATGGCGTCGGCTTGTCCGCCTGCTTCCAGCGCATGCCCGCTTCGGCAATGCCACTGCTCATCTGCACCAGGCTGTCGAAGCCCCGCCGGTTTTGCCAGGGGCCGCTCCAGCCATAGGCGTTGAGGCAAACATCGATCAGGCCGGGGTTCAGTTGCCGGCGCTCATTCATGCCCAGGCCAAGTCGCTCCAGCGCATCGGCGCGATAGCCGTGGAACAGAATGTCGGCGTCCTTGAGCAGGCATTCGAATACGGCGCGGTCGGACTTGTCGTTCAGATCAAGACGTGCGCAGCGTTTTCCCAGGGTGACTTCCGGCACCACCCCGGGCTCGCTCCAGGTCGGTGGATCGATGCGCAGGACATCGGCGCCCAGGCCTGCCAGAAAGCGACTGGCGATGGGGCCAGCCAGTATTCGGGTCAAGTCCAGCACCTTGATGCCGGCCAGTGGCCGAGCAACTGAACCTGCCCACGGTTTGCGGCTCTGGCCTGGGTGGTTGGCGAACTGAATCAAGGGTTCGGCATTCACTGCCTGGCCTTGAGGATGGACCTGCCATTGTTCCCAGGTGCGCATTTCGGCAGCACAACCACCGGCATCGACCACCGCCTGCTCCAGCTCGCTTTTCGCCCATCGAGCCACTTGGCCGGCCATCGCTGCGCGGTCGGTACAGGCACCGAGCACGCTTTCGGCAGCGGTGCGGTGATGGGACGCGTTGGTGTGCAGGCGAATCCAGCCATCGCGGGTGGCGTAGTCACCGGCGATCGGGTCCCACAACGGCGGAACGCTCCAGCCAAGCGGGCGAATCGAGGTTGCGAACCAGAATGATGCGAGGCGTCGGTCAACTTCAAGGTCGGGCAGGTGCCCGGTTTGCTGGTGCAGCAGTTCGCTGGCGGCCTGGCCTGCGGCAGCGATGCTGGCGCAGGCCAGATCCGTGACGGCAAACGCCGAGGGCAGGGCGCCGCTGGATGTGAACGGAATCGAGGTGTGAGGCAAACCGAGTGCGGCTTGAATGGACGTGAGCAGATCAGTCATCGAAGGGCCCTCCGGAGCGAGAGCCAGATCTTAGTTCAAAAAATTCCAGGTCAGATGAAATCCCTCTGTGGGAGCGAGCTTGCTCCCACAGGGGATGTGGCGATTTTTTAAACGCGGAACTGATCCATCAACTTCATCTGGTGAGTGGTCAGGGAGTTGAGCTGGCTGCTGATCTGCGCCGATTCCGTGGCCTGGCCAGTCAGGGTTTCGGTGACGGTGCGGATCGCCGAGACGTTGCGGTTTACCTCTTCGGCGACTGCGCTTTGCTGCTCGGCGGCGCTGGCGATTTGCAGGTTCATGTCGCTGATCACGGTGACCGCGTCGCTGATCTTGCCCAAGGCCTGGACCGCCTGCTGGATCTGCCCGGCGTTGCTGTGGGCCTGGGTCTGGCTTGAGTGCATGGTGGCGACCACGCCGCGGGTGCCGGACTGGATGCGTTCGATCACCAGGCGAATTTCTTCCACCGAATCCTGGGTGCGTTTGGCCAGGTTGCGCACTTCATCGGCAACCACCGCGAAGCCACGACCGCTTTCACCGGCTCGGGCGGCTTCGATGGCGGCGTTGAGCGCCAGCAGGTTGGTTTGCTCGGCGATGCTGCGAATCACCTCCAGCACCGAACCGATCTGTTCGCTGTTGACCGCCAGGGCTTCGACTTCGGTCACGGCCTTGCTGACTTCTTCGGCCAGTTGATTGATGTCGCGGGTGCTGCGCTCGATGATCGACATGCCGTCGCGGGCCGACTGGTCGGCACCCTTGGCGGCGTTGGCCGCGTTCGAGGCGCTGTTGGCGACATCGTGGGCGGTGGCGCTCATTTCGTTGGACGCCGTGGCGACCTGGTCGATTTCGCGGAACTGCACCTGCATGCCTTCACTGGTCTGGCGGGCGATTTCCGAAGACTGGTCGGCCGTGCCACGGGCATCGGTGATGCTTTGCTTGATCTGTGCGATGGTCGGCTGCAGCTTGTCGAGGAAACGGTTGAACCAGCTCACCAGTTCGCCCAGTTCGTCCTTCTTGCTGTAGTGCAGGCGCTGGGTCAGGTCGCCGTCACCGCTGGCAATCGCCTTGAGCATGTCGGCCACGCTGTTGATCGGGCGGGTCACGCCGGACGCGGTGAGCCACATCAGCAACAACCCAAGCAGGCCGGCAATCACCGCCACCGACAGCGCCTTGAGCGTGCCGCTTTGCTGGGCATCGTCGAGTACCGCTTGCAGCTTCACCGAGTCGGCCAGCAGCACTTGTTTCGGCAGGTCGATCACCACGGCCCAGGCCTTGGCGTCGGCAATCGGGCTGACCGGGTACACCGCGCGGATCAGGTCGCCTTGCTGGAGAATCTTCGGCGCGCCATTCGCGAGCAACTGCAGGATGTCCTTGCCATCGCCGCCCAGGGTGTCGCCGATGTTCTTGCCGACTTTACCTGCATCGACGCTGTAGGCGGCCAGCACGCCGGTGCCGGAAACGATGAGCATGTGCCCGGCACTGTTGAACAGGTCGCGCTGGGAGTTGACCGCCGCCGCTTGCAGGGCGTCGAGGGCGATGTCGATACCGACCACGCCGATGGACTTGCCATCCACCAGCAGCGGTACGGAAATGGTGGTCATCAACACTTCCTTGCCACCGACAGTATCGGCGTAGGGGTCGAGCAGGCAGGTGCGCTTGCTGTCCCGAGGGCAGGTGTACCAGACGTTGTATGGCGTGCCGCTGAGGTTCAGGGTGGTTTTGGTCATGTCCTCTTCGACCATGATCGTGTTGAGGGCATCCCCCCCAGCGCGGCTCCAGTACGTGGCGAAACGACCGATCTCGTTGGATTGACGGGCGGCGTCATTGGCGAACTCGCTGTCCTTGCCGTCCAGGCCGTTGGGTTCGAACGCCAGCCAGATGCCCAGCACTTTGCCGTTGCGCTCGAAGGCGGTTTTCAGGCTCTGGTTCAACTCTTCACGCAGGGCGCCGGGTTCAAGGGAACGCTTGGCGGCCAGGTTACGCAAGTCCTGGATCTGGTCCGCGAGGGCGGTCACCACCGTCAGGGTTTCACCGAAGGTCTTCTGCACCCGCACCGCTTGCTCGGCGGCCTTGGCCTGAAGCAGATCCTGCACACTGGAGGTGAGCATTCTGCTGCTGGAGTCGCTGACCAGGTCATCGTTCTGATTGGTCTGGTAGATGTTCATGCCCACTATCAAGGCGACTACGCCCAGCAGGCACAGACCGGACAGCAGGACGATTTTCAGGCGGATGGACAGTGAGTCGAACATAGGGCGAGCTCGCGAATGGATGAAGTGTTGGCTGTGGGCCGTTGCGGCTCACTCGCTAAATCCATTTAGCGCCGATCAATGCACATCGGCGTGGCGTTGAGGTTACATGAGGGGCAACCCGACGAACGGTAATGGTTGAACGTTTGCGCAGGAAAATGTGCCGAAAAGCGCTTTAAAACGAAGAAAAGTCGCGGAGTTGTTCAGGTGGGTTCCGGCAGTGATTCCGGTCGCGACCAGATCCACAGGTTGCCCAGCCCCATGCCGGCAATTGCCAGGTAAATCGGCCAGCCGTGATCGAGCATCACCAGCATCAGACCGGCACATAACAGCATGCTGACCGTGGCGCTGACTTTTGCCCTGCGCGCGATGATCTTGCCGTTGCGCCAGTTATGGAGGATGGGGCCGAACAGCCGGTGGTTTTCCAGCCAGGCACTCAGGCGCGGCGAGCTGCGGGTCGCGGCCCAGGCGGCCAGCAGGATGAACTCGGTGGTTGGCAGGCCGGGTATGACGATGGCGATCAGGCCGATGCCCAGGCTGACGTAGGCCAGCAGGCCGAAGAGAAGGCGGGAGAGTTTGGAAGAGGTGGGCATGGGCTCTGGGGTGGCGTGTGACGCTGAATGGAGATCTTACAGATTCACCCGGCCCTTTGTAGGAGTGAGCCTGCTCGCGATAGCGGAGTATCAGTCGACAATAATGCTGTCTGGAATACCGTCATCGCGAGCAGACTCGCTCCCACAGGGTCGGTGTTGTGTCAGGCGACTTCCGGTGTGCTGGCGTAAGCCTGCTCCAGCAACACGGTAAACCGGTTGAACGCGTCGATGGCGCCTTTTTCCACGTCGGCTTCTTCCTGGGCGCTGAATGCCAGGCCGTCCAGGGTCTTGACGAAGCTCTTCCAGCCTTCAGCGCGGCCACCGGCCGGTTCGCCGAGGTGGCGGGCGCCGAAGGTTTCGCTCAGGCCAAGGCCCACGGCACGCTTGATCAGGAACGCCGCGCCGAGCTTCGAGCCTTCCGAAACAAAGATCCAGCCCAGGGCTTCGGCCTTGGTCGGGTTCTTCAGTGCACCGGCGACAGGTGCCGGCACGTCGGTGTCCAGGTCCGCGAGGTCGGCCTTGGCGGCATCGGCACGGCAGCGGGCCGGCAGGTCCGGGACGATGGCGGTCAGTTCGGTATCGTTGTACAGCGACATCAGCTCCGACTGGAACAGGTACTGCGCCACCACGAAGCGGGCGAAATTGGCCGGGGTTTCAAACGGAGCATGGGCCTTGACCAGGGCATCGAGCTTGCTGTGCGGCTCGTTGGTGATCTGGTTCAAACGCTGCGAACGCAGGTTGGAGCGTTGTTCGGTGGCCTGGGTAGTCATGGCAATTCCTTGGAGAAAGAGGAGGCGCTTGGTAACGAGACGAAGAGCAAGGCGCCTGACAGTAAAAAATCCTCACCGGACGGCTTGATGTAACCGCCCGACGAGATGAGCGGATCAGATATCCCAGATCAGGTTGACCGCAAAATTGCGACCCGGCTGGGTCAGGCGATCGAGGTTGGCCGGTTGGGTCACGGAGGCTTCGCCGACGCTGTCGTAGCCGCGCACGTCATCCCACAGCCAGTACTTCTTGTCGGTGAGGTTGTAGACGCCGCCGCTGACGGTCACGTCGTCGGTCACCTTGTAGAACGCGCTCAGGTCCAGAATGCCGAAACCGGGCGTCTTGAACTGGGTGCTGGTGCCGTCCGGGGTTTTGAAACTGGTGCTGTCGACGCGGTCCTTTTTCTTCACCAGCGTCCAGCTGAGCAAGCCACCGTAGGTGTCCTGGTCGTAGCCGAGGCCGAATACGCCGGTCAGCGGGTTGACGCTGTTGAGCGGCTCGCCGTTGTCGTCGTTGCGACCGTAGGCATAGGCCACCGAGCCCTGGGTGTAGAGACCTTGCGGCGCGCCGAAGGCATCGAGGTTCAGGCGGCCCTTGACCTCGGCACCCTTGATGGTGGCGTGCTTGATGTTGTTGCTCTTGAAAATGGTCTCGCTATAGCCGGGCGTGATGGCGTTCTCGTTGATGAAGTCGCGGTACTTGTTGTAGAACACCGCCACGTCAAACGAGCCCTGCTCGAAGTTGCCGCGCAAACCCGTCTCGTAGCTTTTGCTCTTTTCCGGTTCCAGGTCCGGATTAGGCGCGACCCGATAGCCGCCGGCGATGTTTTCGAAACGGCCATACAACGCCTTGGCGGTCGGGGTGCGGAAGCCTTCGGCGTATTGGCCGAACCAGGTGTAGTGGTCGTTGAAGCTGTAGGTGGTGCCGAACTTCGGCGACAGGCGATGCCAGGTCTTGGTCTCGTCGCTCACCACGCCGTTGCCGCTCTGGTCGGCGGTGGCCAGGAACTCTTCGGTGATGTGCGGCTTGAGTTCGGTGTAGTCGTAGCGTGCACCGGGCAGGAAGGTCCAGTTGCCCCAACTGATCTGATCCTGGGCGAACAGGCTGTAGCTATTGATGGTCGGGTCCGGGAAGTCACTGGCGGGTTTCAGCGTGTCGAGGGCGCTCGGGGCGCCAATGACACGGCAGGCACCGGCCACGGTCAGGCAGGTGCCGGTACCGGTACGCAGGCCGGTAACTTTGTCCTGCTTGATGGTGGTGCCATAGGTGACGAAGTGATCGGTATCGGCGATGGCAAAGGACTTGTCAGCCTGGGCGTCGAATACCCATTGGCGATCCTTGAAGTTGGTATCACGGTTACGCAACACGGTCCGTGACGGCGGCGCGTAGATCTCTTCGGTGCTCTGGTCGGTCTTGGCGATCTGGTAGTTCAGCGTCCACTTGATGTTGTCAGCCAGTGCGCTGTCCAGACCGAAGCTGTGTTCCAGGCCAAAGCGTTCGCGAGTGATCGTGTCGTTACCGGTACGGGACTTGTAGAAGCCCATACCGCGTCCGGCATTGAACGGGCCGCCCACCGCGCTCAGTTGATTGGTGTCGCGGTCGTCCTTGTAATGCTCGTAGGTCAGGCCCAGGCGCGCGTCGTCAGCGTAATCCCAGCCCAGTTTAGCCAGCACGCTGGTGGTGCGCACGTCCTGGGGGTTGGCTTCAGTGCGGTTCAGGCCAGTGCCGCCGGTTTCGCCAAAGGACTCTGTTTCATGACCGTTGCGTTGACTGAGATGCAGCAGGCCGTCGAACTCGCCGGTACGGCCGGCGACGGTGCCGGACGTCAGCCAGCTGTCGTCGGCGGAGCTGTAGCCGGTTTTCAGACGTGCGCCGACATCCTTGCCCGGTTTGATGATGTCGTCCGGGTCCAGCGTGTAGTAACTGACCGCACCGCCAATGGCGCTGCTGCCATACAGCACCGACGCCGGGCCCCGGAGGATTTCCACACGCTTGACGATTTCCGGGTCGACATAGTTGCGGTTGGTCTGGGCATACGGGCCGTTGAAGAAACCGTCGGGTACCTGCACCCCGTCGACCTGGGTCAGTACACGGTCGCCATCGATGCCGCGAATGTTGTAGCCCGTGATGCCGGCGCGTTGGCCTGCGCCGCCTACCGAAACACCGGGTTCATAGCGCACCAGTTCCTTGATGGTATTGACGTTGTTGCGGTCCAGATCTTCGCGGGTGTAGACAGAGACCGTGCTCGGTACGCTCTTCACATCCTGCTCGTTACGGGTGGCGCTGATGGTGACCTGATCCAGATTGAGGGCACTGCTACCACTGCGCTTTTCCAGAACGATGCTGTTGTTGCCCAGTTTGCGATAGCCCAGGTTGGTCCCCACCAACAGGCGATCCAGGGCTTTCTCCGGCGACAGCGAACCACGGACTCCCGGCGAGGCCACACCCTGCACCAGCTCCGACGACACGCCGACCTGCCAGCCCGTCACGGCGGTAAAGGCATTGAGTGCCGACACCAGTGATTGCTGGGGAATGGCGAACGCGTAGTCGCCCATTTTGCGGGTCGATTGCTCGGTGGCGGTGGTGGCCATGAGCGGTGCGGTACCGGCCATCAGGATGGCAGCGGTCAGCAGCGACAGCACGCGGGAAGGTGTAGGGGCTTGGCGGGTAAGGCGAGGGGACATCGATAGCGCTCCGTGTCGCACGAATCTTTATAGGTGCTGATTGGCATGGTGAGATGCGAATCAATTGCATTGGCTATAACGAGACGTACGGGGTTTGGCTATCGAGTAAAAATAATTCTCATTCAGTTCAAGATGACCAGCGCCGGGAATTCCTGGAGCCGGGCCGAGGTGATGTGGGCCAGGGAGCGAACCACGTCCAGGGGCTGATCGAGGCGGTAGTTACCCGTTACGGTGACATCGGCCAACTGTTCGTTGTTGTTGATGATCCAGCCCGGGTAGTAGCGGCGAAGTTCTGCCAGCACCTGGTTCAACGGGCAGTTTTCGAACACCAGCCGTCCCTGGACCCACGCCAGGTCGGTGGCGGCATCCAGCTTGGCCGGATGGTCGAAGCCGTTGGGGCCGATGCGAATGCTTTCCCCGGCGGACAAGCGCACCCGCGCGTCATCCCGGGTGGCGCGCAAGTCGACATCCCCGCGTTGCACCCGCACCTGCGCCACGCCGTCGAGGTAACGCACGGCAAATGCGGTATCGCGAACGCTGGCCGTGACCGGGCCGGCGTCGATTTCCAGTGGTTGGCCGCGATTGGCCTGCACTTCGAAAAACGCTTCGCCCTGATACAGGCGGGCAACACGTTGTTGGTCGTTGATGGTGCTTGAGAACGCCGAATTGGTATTGAGCAGGACCTTGGACCCGTCCTCCAGTTGCAGGCGCTGGCGCTCGCCGACCACGGTCAGGTGATCGGCCTGCAGGTGCATTGGCAAACTGCTGAAACTGAACAGCCCGAGCAGCAGCACGGCGGCGGTGGCCAGTGGTTTCCAGTGCGGACGCAGACGGGCGAGGACAGTGACTTTCGCCGGACGGGCGGCCAGGCTTTGCGCGCATTGCGCCACTTGCGGGCCTTCCCAGATCGCCTGGGCCTTGGCGAACGCCTGGGCATTCAGCGGATCGGCGTCGAGCCATGCATGGAATTGGCGGGCCTGCTCCTCGTCGGGACTGCCGAGCACGATCAGCCAGTCCAGGGCCTGGTCCATCGCGCTTGCGTGGTCCTGCGCCGATGAAGGCTCTGGGGAGCGGTGGTTGTCCGTCACGGTGTTTCCTCGGCAGTGTCTGTGCACGGCTGTTTTTTTAGTGAAGCGTAAAAGTGGGCCAAGGGTAGCAAAGCCCGATGATCAGCGCAGTCGGTCCAGGTGTGCGCAGGGCCTTGGCGCTCAGTTGGCGCTCAAGCGATCGGCAACCCCGATGCAGATCGACATGATCAACTTGAGTTCTTTCTGCACGGTGCTGAGGGACACGTTTAGCTCGTCGGCGATTTCCTGGTAGCTGTGCCCGTGCAGGCGGCTGAGGATGAAAATCCGCTGTTGGCGGGCACTGAGTTGACTGAGGCTCACGTTCAGGCGCTCCAGCAATTGTTCGGCGTGTGCGGCATCTTCGGCGCTGCTGGTGGGGGCGGCGATGCTGTGCATCACCTCCTGCGGCACGTCGTCGACCATGGTGCGCGAATGGATGCGCCGCGCGCGCAAATGGTCCAGCGCCAGGTTGCGCGCCGTCTGGAAGACGAAGGGCTCAAGATGATCGATGGCCCGTTCGCTCAATGCACGGGTCACCCGCAGGTAGGTTTCCTGCAGGAGGTCTTCAGCGGTGCTGTGATTGTTGACCATCCGTTCCAGCGTGCGCAGCAGGGAGGTGCGCTGGGTGAGGAAAACGTGGTTGAAGCGTGACTGACTCACGGGAGAACCTGATCCATTTCGAGTAGATGATAATGCTTATCATCTACTCGAGTGGTCAAGTACTGATTTGTGAAGCTTTACGCGCGACCCTGCAAATAGGTGGCGTAATCGGGAATCCGATGGAGGTGCGCCTGATCCATCAGCGGACTGCTGAGCAGGTAGTCGGCGCTGCATTCGTTGCACGCCACCGGGATGTTCCACACCGCCGCGACCCGCAGCAACGCCTTGATGTCCGGGTCGTGGGGCTGGGGTTCGAACGGGGCCCAGAAAAACACCAGCATGTCGACCCGCTGCTCGGCGATTTGCGCACCGAGCTGTTGGTCGCCGCCCAGTGGCCCGCTGATCATGCTTTGCACCGGCAAATCGAGGCGTTGTTGCAACAACAAACCCGTGGTGCCGGTGGCGACCAGATCATGCCGGGCCAGTCTGTCTTTTTGCCGTTCGGCCCAGTCCAGCAAGAACACCTTGCAGTGGTCATGGGCGACCAGGGCGATACGCTTGCGCGCCGCCATGGTCTTTTGCGTAAAGCTGATGCCGATCATCGATGGTTGCTCCGGGCTTATTCGGCGTTGCACAGCGCCAGGCAGTTATCGAGCATGCGGTTGGAGAAGCCCCATTCGTTGTCATACCACGCCAGCACCTTGAGCAGCTTTCCGCTGGACTTGGTGTGGTTGGCATCGAAAATCGACGACAGCGGGTTGTGGTTGAAGTCGCTGGAGACCAGAGGCAGGGTGTTGTAGCCAAGTATCTTCGAGTGCTGGCTGGCTTCTTTCATCAGCGCATTGACTTCCTCTGCGCTGGCTTCTTTTTTCAGATGCACCGTCAGGTCCACCAGCGACACGTTGATCACCGGTACGCGCACCGACATGCCGGTCAATTTGCCCGCCAGTTCCGGCAGCACCAGGCCGACGGCTTCGGCAGCACCGGTCTTGCTCGGGATCATGTTCTGGGTGGCCGAACGGGCGCGGTACGGATCGACGTGATAGACGTCGGTCAGGTGCTGATCGTTGGTGTAGGCGTGGATGGTGGTCATCAGGCCGCTTTCGATGCCCAGTTCGCGATGCAGCACCTGGGCCACCGGGGCCAAGCAGTTGGTGGTGCACGACGCATTGGAAATGATCTGATGCGACTGGCGCAGAATGTCGTGGTTCACCCCGTAAACGACGGTGGCGTCGGCGCCTTTGGCCGGAGCGGAGATAATCACTTTGCGCGCGCCCGCCGTAATATGCGCGGCGGCCTTGGCCCGGTCGGTGAACAGACCGGTGCATTCGAACACCACATCAATTTTTTCCGCGGCCCAGGGCAGGTCGGCCGGGTTGCGGATGGCGCTGACCGAAATGCGGTCGCCGTTGACCGTCAGGCTCTCCTGGTCGTGCTGGACATCGGCATCGAACGTGCCGTGAACGGTGTCGTACTTGAGCAGATGAGCATTGATCGCGCTGTCGCCAAGGTCGTTGATGGCGACGATCTGCAGATCCTGACGGTAGCCCTGGGTATAGAGTGCTCGCAGGACATTACGGCCGATGCGGCCAAAACCATTGATTGCGATTCGAAGAGTCATAGTGCGGCGCTACCGTCGTTTTGTTGTTGGAATTACAAGATTATTCGCAAAAAAATAGAAAACAAGCCTTTTTAATGGCAATATTTTGTTCAATCTACAACGAGTGACCTGAATCAACTGGTCCAACCGATCAAGAAAACCGTCTGTCATCCCATCGACACCGGCCTTTGATCAGCATAGACAATCAGGTCGCCACATCCGTTAGCCTGGAGTTCTACACATGCATCCCCGCGTCCTTGAGGTCACCGAACGGCTTATCGCCCGCAGCCGCGCCACGCGTGAGGCTTACCTTGCATTGATTCGCGGTGCAGCCAGCGACGGTCCGATGCGCGGCAAGCTGCAATGCGCCAACTTCGCCCATGGCGTGGCCGGTTGCGGCAGCGACGACAAGCACAGCCTGCGGATGATGAACTCCGCCAACATCGCGATAGTTTCGTCATATAACGACATGCTCTCGGCGCACCAGCCGTACGAAGTCTTTCCGGAGATGATCAAAAAGGCCCTGCGCGAGATCGGCTCCGTCGGCCAGTTCGCCGGTGGCACCCCGGCCATGTGCGATGGCGTGACCCAGGGCGAGCCGGGTATGGAGCTGAGCCTGCCGAGCCGCGAAGTGATCGCTTTGTCCACGGCCGTGGCGCTGTCCCACAACATGTTCGACGGCGCACTGATGCTCGGCATCTGCGACAAGATCGTGCCGGGCCTGATGATGGGCGCGCTGCGCTTCGGCCATTTGCCGATGATCTTCGTGCCGGGCGGGCCGATGGTGTCGGGCATTTCCAACAAGCAGAAAGCCGACGTACGCCAGAAGTACGCCGAAGGCAAGGCGACCCGCGAAGAGCTGCTGGAATCGGAAATGAAGTCCTACCACAGCCCTGGCACCTGCACCTTCTATGGCACCGCCAACACCAACCAGTTGCTGATGGAAGTCATGGGCCTGCACCTGCCGGGCGCGTCCTTTGTCAACCCGAACACGCCGTTGCGCGATGCCTTGACCCGCGAAGCCGCGCACCAGGTCACACGTTTGACCAAGCAGAACGGCAACTACATCCCGATCGGCGAAATCGTCGACGAGCGTTCGCTGGTCAACTCGATTGTCGCGCTGCACGCCACGGGCGGCTCGACCAACCACACTCTGCACATGCCGGCCATCGCCATGGCGGCGGGCATTCAATTGACCTGGCAGGACATGGCCGACCTCTCCGAAGTCGTGCCGACCCTGAGCCACGTCTACCCGAACGGCAAGGCCGACATCAACCATTTCCAGGCCGCGGGCGGTATGTCGTTCCTGATTCGTGAACTGCTGGAAGCCGGGTTGCTCCACGAAAACGTCAACACCGTGATGGGCCACGGCCTGAGCCGCTACACCCAGGAGCCGTTCCTCGACAATGGCCAGTTGGTCTGGCGCGAAGGCGTGACCGACAGCCTCGATGAAAGCATCCTGCGTCCGGTCGCCCGCGCGTTCTCGGCGGAAGGTGGCCTGCGGGTGATGGAAGGCAACCTCGGTCGTGGCGTGATGAAAGTCTCCGCCGTTGCCGTGGAAAACCAGATCGTCGAAGCGCCGGCCATGGTGTTCCAGGATCAGCAGGACCTGGCCGATGCGTTCAAGGCCGGTTTGCTGGAAAAGGATTTTGTCGCGGTGATGCGCTTCCAGGGCCCACGCTCCAACGGCATGCCGGAGTTGCACAAGATGACGCCGTTCCTGGGCGTGCTGCAGGATCGCGGCTTCAAGGTGGCATTGGTCACTGACGGACGCATGTCCGGCGCGTCGGGGAAAATCCCGGCGGCCATTCATGTCAGTCCCGAAGCATATGTCGGCGGCGCTTTGGCGCGGGTCCAAGAGGGCGATATCATCCGCGTCGATGGCGTCAAAGGCACCCTGGAGCTTAAGGTGGACGCCGAAGAATTCGCAGCGCGCACTCCGGCCAAAGGCCTGTTGGGCAACAACATCGGCACCGGTCGCGAGCTGTTCGGTTTCATGCGCATGGCCTTCAGCTCGGCGGAGCAGGGCGCCAGCGCCTTCACTTCTGCCCTGGAGACGCTTAATTGAAACTGGCTTTGGTCGGTGACATCGGTGGGACCAACGCACGTTTCGCGTTGTGGAAAAACCAGCAACTGGAATCGGTCCAGGTGCTGGCAACGGCAGATTTCCCCAGCCCTATCGATGCGATCAGCCTCTACTTGAGCGGCCTGGGGTTGGCGCCGGGGGCAATCGGTTCGGTGTGCCTGTCGGTGGCAGGCCCGGTGAGTGGTGATGAATTCAAGTTCACCAACAATCACTGGCGCCTGAGCCGCAAGGGCTTTTGCCAGACCTTGCAGGTGGATCAGCTGTTGCTGGTCAACGACTTCTCGGCCATGGCCCTGGGCATGACCCGTTTGCAGCCCGGCGAATTCCGCGTGGTTTGCGAGGGCACGCCGGAGGCGCTGCGCCCGGCCGTGGTGATTGGCCCGGGCACCGGCCTGGGCGTCGGCACCTTGCTCAATCTGGGCGAGGGCCGTTTCGCCGCGTTGCCGGGGGAGGGCGGTCACGTCGACCTGCCATTGAGCAGTCCGCGTGAAACCCAACTCTGGCAGCACATCTTCAACGAAATTGGTCATGTCAGTGCAGAAACAGCCCTGAGCGGCGGCGGTTTGCCCCGCGTCTATCGGGCGATCTGTGCGGTGGACGGGCACACGCCGGTGCTCGACACACCGGAAGCGATTACCGCTGCCGGGCTGGCGGGCGACCCGATTGCTGTGGAAGTGCTTGAGCAGTTCTGCTGCTGGCTCGGTCGCGTGGCCGGCAATAACGTGCTGACCACCGGTGGACGCGGTGGCGTGTACATCGTTGGTGGGGTGATTCCGCGGTTTGCCGATTTCTTCCTCGAAAGCGGTTTCGCCAGGTGTTTCGCCGACAAGGGCTGCATGAGCGATTACTTCAAAGGGATTCCGGTGTGGCTGGTGACGGCGCCGTATTCGGGATTGATGGGTGCGGGTGTGGCGCTGGAGCAATCAATCCCCGCTTGAAATGCAATCAAAATGTAGGAGTGAGCCTGCTCGCGATGACGGTGTGTCAGTCGACAGAAATGTTGAATGTGAAATCGTCATCGCGAGCAGGCTCACTCCTACAGTGGTTTTGTGGTGTTTGTAAAATCGGTGCATAAGGCATAATCCGCCCAATTCAAACAACAAGGACGCCGCCCCGTGAGCTCAGTCAACAAGTCGATTTTGTTGGTCGATGACGATCAAGAGATACGCGAGTTGCTGGATACCTACCTGACCCGCGCCGGTTTCCAGGTACGTACCACGCCCGACGGTGCCGGCTTTCGCCAGGCGCTGAACGAGGCGCCGAGCGATCTGGTGATCCTTGATGTGATGCTGCCCGACGAAGACGGCTTCAGCCTGTGCCGCTGGATTCGCCAGCATCCGCGCCAGGCGCAGGTGCCGATCATCATGCTCACCGCCAGTTCAGACGAAGCCGATCGCGTCATCGGCCTGGAACTGGGCGCCGACGATTACCTCGGCAAGCCCTTCAGCCCACGGGAATTGCAGGCACGAATCAAGGCGTTGCTGCGCCGCGCGCAGTTCGGTCAGGAGCGAAGTGGCGGTGAGGTGCTGGCCTTCGATGACTGGCGGCTGGACATGGTCAGCCATCGGCTGTTTCACATCGATGGCGAAGAGGTGATTCTCTCGGGCGCCGACTTTGCGCTGCTGAAGCTGTTCCTCGATCACCCGCAGGAAATCCTCGACCGCGACACCATCGGCAACGCCACCCGTGGCCGTGAACTGATGCCTCTGGATCGCATCGTCGACATGGCGGTCAGTCGGTTGCGCCAGCGCCTGCGTGACACCGAAAAACCGCCTCGGCTGATCCGCACCGTGCGCGGCAGCGGCTACCAACTGGCAGCCAACGTGGTTGCCAGCAATGGTCACTGAGACTTTGCGCAAGCTCGCCGCCAAGGTGCCGATGCCGCGTTCGCTGCTTGGGCGGATGTTGTTGCTGACCTTGCTGGCGGTGTTGTTCGCCCAGACGTTGTCGAGCGTGATCTGGGTGTCGCAACTGCGCGCCACGCAGCTCGAGGGCCTGGTCACCAGCGCCCGCAGCCTGGCCCATTCAATGACCGCCAGCGTCAGCTATTTCCGTTCGTTGCCGGTGGCGTTTCGGCCCTTGGTGCTCGACCAGTTGCGCAGCATGGGCGGCACCCGGTTCGTGGTGACGTTAAACGACAAACCCCTGGGCATGGAAGTACTGCCCATCACCCCGCGCAAAGAGGCGGTGCTCAAGGCGGTGGACGAAGTGCTGCGCCAGTCCCTCGGCCAGGACACGGACATCTCGGTGACTTTCGTCAGCCCGGAAGACCTGCGCATCTTCAATGGCGGCCTGAAGCTCGATGAGTTGCCACGCTCCTGGGCGCACTACGCGCTGACCCTGGAGCCAGTGAATCCGCCGGTGCTGGTCACGCAGATCCAGATGGCGCCGGGCGAATGGCTGTACATCGCCTCGCTGTTGCCCGAGCCTTACACCAGTCTTGAAGAGCAGGGCCTGCCGGCACAGCAGGTGTGGTTTATTGTCCTGACCAGCAGCTTTTTGCTGTTGTTCATCGGCCTGCTGGTGCACTGGCAGAGTCGTCCGCTCAAGCGCCTGGCGCGGGCGGCGCGGGATCTGTCGCTGGGGGCTGATGTTGAACCGGTCGCCGAAGGCGGGGGCAGCGAAGTGGTCGAGGTCGGCCGCGCCTTCAACACCATGCGCGAGCGCATCAGCCGTTACCTGACCGAGCGCAGCCAGTTGTTCAGCGCCATTTCCCACGACCTGCGCACGCCGATCACCCGCCTGCGCCTGCGGGTTGAATTGCTCGAAGACGAAACACTGCAAGCCAAGTTCGGGCGCGATCTGGACGAGCTCGAATTGCTGGTCAAGGGCGCGCTGCAATGCGTCAAAGACACCGACATCCACGAGAACATCGAGCCAGTGGACCTCAACCATGTGCTCGACTGTCTGGTGGAACCCTATCTCGCGCCGAACGGCAACGGTCGCGTAACCCAGCAGGGGCGGGCGCTGGCGGCGTACCCGGGCAAACCGCTGGCGCTCAAGCGCTGCATCGGCAACCTTATCGACAATGCATTGAAGTACGGGCAGAACGCGCACCTGCACATCGATGACGACGAAAGCGCGTTCATCCTGCATGTCGATGATGAAGGGCCGGGCGTGCCGGAGCAGCGTCTGGAGCAGGTGTTCGAACCGCACTTCCGCCTGGCCGGGCAACAGCAGGGCTATGGCTTGGGGCTGGGGATTGCCCGCAACATTGCCCATAGCCATGGTGGTGAGGTCAGCTTGCAGAATTTGCGTGAGGGCGGGTTGCGGGTGACCCTGCAGTTGCCCCGCTCAATGGATTGACACCGACCCAGTGGCGAGGGAGCTTGCTCCCGCTGGACCGCGCAGCGGTCCCAAAACCATCACCCACGGACTGTCTGTAAAAATCAGGTTGCTGATTTTACGACTGCTGCGCAGCCGAACGGGGGCAAGCCCCCTCGCCACAAGTGTTCACTCAGTGCCTGCTTATTGTCACAGCCTGGTGACATAACCCACCCCCTTCGTTACATGCCTACCTTCCCCCGTTGTTTATGCTGCCCCACAGTCATAACAACAAAAAAGGTACGCCATGGACACCTTCCAACCGGCCTTCAGCAGTTGGCTGAACGCACCTGCCCATCAGCAATGGCTCGCCACCGAAGGCGTGCGCCTGCTGGCCTTCGCCAAGGCTTCGAAACTGCCTGAAGGCTTCGGCAACCTCGATGAAACAGGCCGCCTCGCGGCTGATGCGCAAGCCCAAACCATGAACACCGCGCGCATGACCCACAGCTTCGCCATGGCCCACATTCAGGGTTTACCGGGTTTTGCCGAACTGGTCGATCACGGCGTTGCCGCCCTGCGCGGGCCGTTGCGCGACGCGCTGCATGGCGGCTGGTTCGCGGCCGCCGAACATCGCGACGGCAATACCGGCAAGAACGCCTACCTGCATGCCTTCGTTGCGCTGGCTGCGAGCTCCGCGGTGGTCGCGCAGCGCCCCGGTGCGCAAGCCTTGCTCGATGATGCCATCGATATCATCGACACTTACTTCTGGAGCGAAGAAGAAGGCGCGATGCGCGAATCCTTCAATCGCGACTGGAGCGAAGAGGAGGCGTATCGGGGTGCCAACAGCAACATGCACGCCACCGAAGCCTTCCTCGCCCTGGCCGATGTCACCGATGACAACCGCTGGCTGAGTCGCGCGCAACGGATTGTCGAGCGCGTAATCCATGGTCACGCCGCCGCCAACGATTATCTGGTGATCGAGCATTTCGACCGCGGCTGGCAACCGCTGCGCGAGTACAACCGCGAAAATCCAGCCGACGGCTTCCGCCCCTACGGCACCACTCCGGGCCATGGTTTCGAGTGGGCGCGGCTGTTGCTGCACCTCGAAGCTTCGCGGGTGAAGGCCGGGATGCTCACGCCGGGCTGGCTGTTCACCGATGCGCAAAAACTGTTCGAGCACAATTGCCTCCACGGCTGGGACGTCGATGGGGCGCCGGGCATTGTCTACACCCTGGACTGGGACAACAAAGCGGTGGTCCGCCATCGCCTGCACTGGACCCATTGCGAAGCCAGCGCCGCCGCCAGTGCCTTGCTCAAGCGGACCGGGGAAGTGCAATACGAACACTGGTACCGACTATTCTGGGAGTTCTGTGACAGTCATTTCATCGACCGTTGCGATGGTAGTTGGCATCACGAACTCGACCCGCTGAACCGCCCGAGTGCCGATATCTGGCCTGGCAAACCGGATCTTTACCACGCCTGGCAAGCCGTGCTGATTCCGCGCCTGGCGCTGGCGCCGAGCATGGCCACGGCGCTGGCGCGGTTGTCCCAGAGCGGTTCTATGTAACCATGCGGTGACATTCGCGCATCCCTTCGTTACCTGCGAGGGGATATCCCCTGTTTAGAATCCTATGCAGCGCAAGCAACAGACTTGCATGCATAACAACAAGAAAGGTGCTCCTAGATGAATGCGATTTCTCGCCTCGCTACTGTCATTTCTCTCGCTTCCCTGTCTGCACTCCCTCTCAGTGTCCTGGCCGCCGAATCCAAAGGTTCCGTTGAAGTCGTTCACTGGTGGACTTCCGGTGGTGAAAAAGCAGCGGTCGATGTCCTGAAGGCTCAAGTCGAAAAAGACGGCTTCACCTGGAAGGATGGCGCAGTCGCCGGCGGTGGCGGTTCCACGGCCATGACCGTACTCAAGAGTCGCGCCGTGGCCGGCAACCCGCCGGGCGTTGCACAGATCAAGGGTCCGGACATCCAGGAGTGGGGCAGCACTGGCCTGCTCAGCACCGACGCGTTGAAAGAAGTATCCAAGTCCGAAAACTGGGATGGCCTGCTGTCGAAGAAAGTCTCCGACACCGTGAAGTACGAAGGTGACTACGTCGCCGTGCCGGTGAACATCCACCGCGTCAACTGGCTGTGGATCAACCCGCAAGTGTTCAAGAAAGCCGGGATCGAAAAAGCCCCGACTACCCTCGAAGAATTCTATGCCGCCGGCGACAAGCTCAAGGCCGCAGGCTTCATCGCGCTCGCCCACGGCGGTCAGCCTTGGCAGGACAGCACCGTGTTCGAAGACGTAGTGCTCTCGGTCATGGGCGCTGACGGTTACAAGAAAGCCCTGGTCGACCTGGACCAGAAAACCCTGTCCGGCCCGGAGATGACCCAGTCGTTCGCCGAGCTGAAAAAGATCACCGGCTACATGGACCCGAACCGCGCCGGTCGTGACTGGAACATCGCCGCCGCCGACGTCATCAATGGCAAGGCCGGCATGCAGATGATGGGCGACTGGGCAAAAAGCGAGTGGACGGCGGCGAAGAAGGTCGCGGGCAAGGACTACCAGTGCGTAGCATTCCCAGGCACTGAAAAAGCCTTTACCTACAACATCGACTCCCTGGCGGTGTTCAAGCTCAAGGCCGATCGCAAGGGCGACATCGCTGCCCAGCAAGACCTGGCCAAGGTCGCCTTGGGTACCGATTTCCAGAAAGTCTTCAGCATGAACAAGGGTTCGATCCCGGTGCGTAACGACATGCTGAACGAAATGGACAAGCTCGGCTTCGACGAGTGCGCCCAGAAGTCGGCGAAGGACTTCATCGCGGACGACAAGACCGGCGGCCTGCAACCGAGCATGGCGCACAACATGGCCACTTCCCTGGCGGTGCAAGGCGCGATCTTCGACGTGGTCACCAACTTCATGAACGACAAGGATGCTGACCCGGCCAAGGCCAGCGCCCAACTGGCCTCGGCTGTCAAAGCGGCCCAGTAATCCCTTGGCATTTACCTGAGTGAGTTCCCCCTTGTAGTCGCGAGCAGGCTCGCTCCTACAAGGGATCGCACTCCGATCCTTACATCTAAACCTGGATTATCCCGATGAGCTCTGTGGCGGTTTTCAGCAAAGCCTCACCGTTCGATGCGCTGCAACGCTGGCTACCCAAGTTGGTACTCGCGCCGAGCATGCTGATCGTGTTGGTTGGTTTCTACGGTTACATCATCTGGACGTTCATTCTGTCCTTCACCAACTCCAGCTTCATGCCGAGCTACAAGTGGGTCGGCCTGCAGCAATACATGCGCCTGATGGACAACGACCGCTGGTGGGTCGCGAGCAAGAACCTCGCGCTGTTCGGCGGCATGTTCATCGGCATCAGCCTGGTGCTGGGCGTGTTCCTCGCCGTGCTGCTGGATCAGCGCATTCGCAAGGAAGGCTTCATCCGCACCGTCTACCTGTACCCGATGGCGCTGTCGATGATCGTCACCGGTACCGCGTGGAAATGGTTGCTCAACCCGGGCCTGGGCCTGGACAAGATGCTGCGTGACTGGGGCTGGGAAGGCTTCCGTCTCGACTGGCTGGTGGATCAGGATCGCGTGGTGTACTGCCTGGTGATCGCCGCCGTGTGGCAAGCCTCAGGGTTTGTTATGGCAATGTTCCTCGCCGGTCTGCGCGGCGTCGATCAATCGATCATCCGTGCCGCGCAAGTCGACGGGGCGAGCCTGCCGACCATCTACCTGAAGATCGTCCTGCCAAGCCTGCGCCCGGTGTTCTTCAGTGCCTTCATGATCCTGGCGCACATTGCGATCAAGAGCTTCGACCTGGTCGCGGCGATGACCGCGGGCGGTCCGGGTTACTCCTCCGACCTGCCGGCGATGTTCATGTATTCCTTCACCTTCAGCCGTGGCCAGATGGGCATCGGTTCGGCCAGCGCCATGCTGATGCTCGGCGCCGTTCTGACCATCCTCGTGCCGTACCTGTACTCCGAGCTGCGAGGCAAACGCCATGACTAATCAACTCGGCAAACCAGCCTTGAGCTTCAGCCGCATCGCTATCTACGCAACTCTGTTGCTGGCGGCAGCGGTGTACCTGATCCCGCTGGTGGTGATGCTGCTGACCAGTTTCAAATCCCCGGAAGACATCCGTACCGGCAACCTGTTGAGCTGGCCGACCGTGATTGACGGCATTGGCTGGATCAAGGCCTGGGACGTGGTCGGCGGCTACTTCTGGAACTCGGTGAAAATCACCGTGCCGGCGGTGCTGATTTCCACGTTTATTGGTGCGATGAACGGCTACGTGCTGTCGATGTGGCGCTTCCGTGGTTCGCAACTGTTCTTCGGCCTGCTGCTGTTCGGCTGCTTCCTGCCGTTCCAGACCGTGCTGTTGCCTGCCTCGTTCACCCTCGGCAAGTTCGGCCTGGCCAACACCACCACCGGCCTGGTGCTGGTGCACGTGGTCTACGGCCTGGCGTTCACCACGCTGTTCTTCCGCAACTACTACGTGAGCATTCCGGATGCGCTGGTCAAGGCCGCAAGGCTTGATGGCGCGGGCTTCTTCACGATCTTCCTGAAGATCCTGCTGCCGATGTCGATCCCGATCGTGATGGTCTGCCTGATCTGGCAGTTCACCCAGATCTGGAACGACTTCCTGTTCGGCGTGGTGTTCGCCAGTGGCGACGCCCAGCCAATTACCGTGGCCCTGAATAACCTGGTCAACACCAGCACCGGGGCCAAGGAATACAACGTTGATATGGCCGCCGCGATGATCGCCGGGCTGCCGACACTGCTGGTCTACATATTCGCTGGCAAGTATTTCCTGCGTGGGCTGACGTCCGGCGCGGTCAAGGGGTAGAAACATGGCAACTCTCGAATTACGCAACGTCAACAAGACCTACGGCCCCGGCTTGCCGGACACCCTGAAAAACATCGAACTGAAGATCGATGACGGTGAGTTCCTGATCCTGGTCGGCCCGTCGGGCTGCGGCAAGTCGACCTTGATGAACTGCATCGCCGGCCTGGAAACCATCAGCGGCGGCGCGATCCTGGTGGACGACGCCGACATCAGCGGCATGAGCCCCAAGGATCGTGACATCGCCATGGTGTTCCAGTCCTACGCGCTGTACCCGACCATGAGCGTGCGCGACAACATCGCGTTCGGCCTTAAGATCCGCAAAATGCCGACCGCCGAAATCGACGAGGAAGTCGCTCGGGTGTCCAAACTGTTGCAGATCGAACACCTGCTCAGCCGCAAACCCGGCCAGCTCTCCGGTGGCCAGCAACAGCGCGTGGCGATGGGCCGTGCCTTGGCGCGGCGGCCGAAGATTTATCTGTTCGACGAACCGCTGTCCAACCTCGACGCCAAGCTGCGGGTCGAGATGCGCACCGAAATGAAACTGATGCACCAGCGCCTGAAAACCACCACGGTCTATGTAACCCACGACCAGATCGAAGCCATGACCCTGGGCGACAAAGTGGCGGTGATGAAGGACGGGATCATCCAGCAGTTCGGTACGCCGAAGGACATCTACAACAACCCGGCCAACCTGTTCGTGGCGAGCTTTATCGGTTCGCCGCCGATGAACTTCATCCCGCTGCGCCTGCAGCGCAAGGATGGTCGTTTGCTGGCGCTGCTCGACAGCGGCCAGGCCCGTTGCGAGTTGCCGCTGGGCATGCAGGACGCCGGTCTCGAAGATCGCGAAGTGATCCTCGGCATGCGCCCTGAGCAGATCATCCTGGCCAACGGCGAAGCGAACGGTTTGCCAACCATTCGTGCCGAAGTCCAGGTCACCGAACCGACCGGGCCCGACACCCTGGTCTTCGTCAACCTCAACGACACCAAGGTCTGCTGCCGCCTGGCACCGGACGTGGCGCCAGCGGTGGGCGAGACCCTGACCCTGCAATTCGACCCGGCGAAAGTACTGCTGTTCGATGCCAAGAGTGGGGAGCGTTTGGGCGTTGCTGGCGTGCCGAAAGCCGAGGCGCATGCTGACAACGTGGCCCAATTCAAAGGCCGCTGAAGAACAAATGTGGGCGCGAGCTTTTGTGACGAGGGGGCTTGCCCCGTTGGGGTGCGAAGCGCCCCTGAAACCTGTCACTGCGATTCCGAGTCGGAAAATGGTGATTGTTTTTTACGACTGCTTCGCAGTCGAACGGGGGCAAGCCCCCTCGCCACAAAAGCCACTCCCACAGGGGGATCAGTGATGCGCGGCCTGTCGCGTGTCGCAACCGTTGTAACCGCGTTAAAGAAGAAAAGTTAATAACAATAAAACGAGGAAGTAGGGATGAAGATGAAGAACAAGGCCCGGTTGATCTGCCAGGTTTCAGCAGCGGCAGCACTGGTACTGGCCGGCAATGCGATGGCCGATGAAGCGTTCAGCTCGGACTCCAAGTGGATGACGGGCGACTGGGGTGGCGAGCGTACCAAGCTGATCGAGCAAGGCATCGACATCAAGATGGACTACGTCGGTGAAGTCGGCGGCAACCTGCATGGCGGGTTCAACGATGACAAGACTGCGCGCTACGCAGACCAGTTTGGCCTGGGCACGGCGCTGGACCTGGAGAAACTGTTCGGCTGGGATAACACCCAGGCCAAGATCCAGCTAACCAACCGTAACGGTGAGAACATCTCCAACGACCGTATCGGCGACCCGCGTGCCGGCACCTTGAGTTCCTCCCAGGAAGTCTTCGGTCGTGGACACATGGTCCGTCTGACCCAGTTGTGGATTCAGCATCAGTTCCTCGACAACAAACTGGACGTCAAAGCCGGTTACTTCGGTGAAGGTGAAGACTTCAACACCTTCCCGTGCGAATTCCAGAACCTGGCGTTCTGCGGATCCCAGGTGGGTAACTGGGCCACCAACATCTGGTACAACTGGCCGGTCAGCCAGGCGGCGATCCGCGTGAAGTACAACATCAATGACGAGCTCTACGCTCAGATTGGCGCGTACAACCAGAACACGTCGCAACTGGAGCACGGTAACGGCTTCAAGCTCAGCGGCAGTGGCACCAATGGCACCGTCCTGCCAGTCGAGCTGGTCTGGTCGCCGAAGGTCAACAGCCTGCCGGGCGAATACCGTGTCGGTTACTACAAAAGTACCGCCCCTGCCGACGACGTTCTCGAGGACGACAACGGCCAGAACGCTGCGACCACCGGCAACCCTTATCGCGTCCACGATAGCAAGCACGGCTACTGGTTCGTCGCGCAGCAACAACTGACCAGCCACAATGGCGACGCTTCCCGTGGTCTGAACATCGCGGCCAACGCTACGTTCCACGACAAGGACACCAACTTCATCGACAACTACCAGTCGCTGATGTTTGTGTACAAGGGCCCGTTCGACGCGCGTCCGAAGGATGACGTGGGCATCGGTTTCGCCCGTATCCATGTCAACGATGACGTGAAGAAAAACGCCGAGCTGACCAACGCGGCCAATGGTGTTTCGGAATACGAAAATCCGCTGTTCTCGCCGATTCGTGAAACCGAATACAACTACGAGATCAACTACGGCTTCCACGTGACCAACTGGCTGACCGTACGCCCCAACCTGCAATACGTCACGCACCCGGGTGGTGTGGATGAAGTCGACAACGCGCTGGTGGCCGGCCTGAAAATTCAGTCGGTGTTCTAACGCGTCTGCGATAAGCTTCTCTCCATGTGCGCATATTTGCGGACAGCCATGGCTGTCCGCTTTTTTTTGCGGGCCGCGCACCCCGGTGACAGTTGATTTCAGGACCGTGGCACATGCTTGAGCATCCGCTACAACGCTTCTTCAAATCCTTGCGCGAGCGATCCGTGTTTGCGTGGGAGCGCTATCAGATGCGCGACGTGCTGGTGATCGACCATCCGCTGTGTCAGGCGGTGTTCAGTCGTCAGGGCGCGCAGTTGTTGCACTTCCAGCCCAAGGGCCAGAAACCCTGGCTGTGGTGCGCGGCGAAGTGGCCGCAGGTCGGCGCCATTCGTGGCGGCGTGCCGGTGTGTTGGCCCTGGTATGGCCGGCATCCGAGCGAAAACGCCTGGCCGTCCCATGGCTGGGCGCGGTTGCTCGACTGGAAGCTGCTCGACAGCAACAGTGACGACGATGGCGTGCGATTGCATTGGCAACTGAAGTTGTGCGACTGGCAGGTGGACCTGCATGCGCACCTGGGTGAACGCATGGAACTGCGCCTGAGCACCGAGCATCAGGACGACATGCCGTGCCAGTTGAGCCAGGCTTTGCATGCTTACTGGCGTATTGGCGATGTCAGTGAGGTAGCGCTGTCTGGGCTCGAGGGCGCGCAGGGTTACGACCAGTTGAGCCGGCAGGTTTGTCAGCAGGAAGGCGAATTGCGCGTGGACGGCGGATGCCAGCGTGTGTTCCAGCACGACGGCGAATTGCAGTTGAACGACCATGCCTGGGACCGGGCGTTGTGCATTGATACCGGGGATACGGCAGACACGGTGGTGTGGCATCCCGGTTCACGTCCGTTGCTCGGCGTGACCTGGAACGAGATATCCGAATTTGTCTGTGTGGAAGCGGCGAGCGGCGGTACCGACAGCCTGTGCCTTGCGCCTGGGGAGCGGGCGCATTTGAGTTTGCAGGCGCGGGTGGGGGCTTAGTTCAAGGGCGGCTGTGCCTGGACTGCCGCCATCGCGAGCAAGCTCGCGATGAGGCCAGGACGGTCAGCGCAAATGTTGGATCAGTTGAACTCATCCCCAACCGGATACCGGCTGGCATTCAAGCTCTCCTTGATCTTGCGCAAATGCGGCTGGAAATCCACGCCCCGGCGCAAGGTCATGCCGGTGGCGAGCACATCCAGCACGGTCAGCTGGATGATCCGCGACGTCATCGGCATGTAGATGTCGGTGTCTTCCGGCAGCGGGATGTTCAGGCTCAGGGTGCTGGCCTTGGCCAGTGGCGAGTTCTCGGCGGTCAGGCCAAGCACCGAGGCGCCGTTTTCCCGGGCGATGCGCGCCACTTCCACCAGTTCGCGGGTGCGACCGGTGTAGGAAATGATCACGAACAACTCGCCTGTATGGGCCACCGAGGCAATCATGCGCTGCATCAGCACATCCGCGTGGGCCGTGACGGCTAGGTTGAAACGGAAGAACTTGTGCTGCGCATCCAGTGCCACCGGGGCCGAGGCGCCGAGGCCGAAGAAGTGGATCTGCCGCGCCTGAATCAGCAGGTCGACGGCGCGGCTGATCAGGTTCGGGTCCAGTGCCTGGCAGGCGCTGTCCAGCGAGGCGATGGCGCTGCCGAAGATTTTCTGGGTGTAGGCCTCCGGATTGTCGTCGGCTTCCACCGCGCGGCTGACATAGGCGGCACCACTGGCCAGGCTCTGGGCCAGTTGCAGCTTGAGCTCGGGGTAGCCGCTGACGCCGAACGAACGGCAGAAACGGTTGACCGTCGGTTCGCTGACCGAGGCGGCCTGGGCGAGGGCGGCGATGCTGAAGCGGGTGGCCTGCTGCGGGTTGAGCAGGATCACCTCGGCGACTTTGCGTTCGGCCTTGTTCAGGTCTTCAAGGCGATTCTGGATTTGCTCCAGTAAATTTCGCACGCGGTCCATATAAGTTTCCTTGATTCACCGGCACCGATAAGCGCGCGGCTAATGCAAAAAGGGCCTTTGGTGAGGCCCGTAACGGTGGCCTATCCTACTGATGGCTCCGACCGACCACCACTCGGAATCTGTATTTTGCGAAAATGTTGTGGTTATTACTACATTTTCCCTTGAGTGATGCCTTGAAAAAAGGTATTTGTAGCTTAACTTGATAAAAGAACAAACATCATGCTCTCGATTACGGTTGAACCGTGCACCTTTGCCTTGTTCGGCGCCCTTGGCGACCTGGCCTTGCGCAAGCTGTTTCCTGCCCTTTATCAACTCGACGGCGCCGGCCTGTTGCACGAGGACACGCGGATCATCGCGCTGGCTCGTGAGCCGGGCAGCGAGCAGGAACACCTGGCGTTCATCACCTCCGAGCTGCGCCGCTATGTCGGTGCCAAAGAGCTGGACGAAGCCGTGGTCGAGCGCTTTCTGGCGCGCCTGAGCTACCTGCACGTCGACTTCCTCAACGCCGAAGATTATGTGGCCCTTGCCGAATCCGCCGGCAGTTCGCAGCGTGTCATCGCCTACTTTGCGACCCCGGCCGCCGTGTATGGCGCGATTTGCGAGAACCTGGCCAAGGTCGGCCTGGCACAAAACACCCGTGTGGTGCTGGAAAAGCCCATCGGTTCGGACCTGGAGTCCTCGCGCAAGGTCAACGACGCCGTGGCGCAGTTCTTCCCGGAGAACCGCACCTACCGCATCGACCACTATCTGGGCAAAGAGACCGTCCAGAACCTGATCGCCCTGCGTTTCGCCAACAGCCTGTTCGAAACCCAGTGGAACCAGAACTACATCTCCCACGTGGAAATCACCGTGGCCGAGAAGGTCGGTATCGAAGGCCGCTGGGGTTACTTCGACAAGGCCGGCCAGCTGCGGGACATGATCCAGAATCACCTGCTGCAACTGCTCTGCCTGATCGCCATGGACCCGCCGGCCGACTTGTCCGCCGACAGCATCCGCGACGAGAAGGTCAAAGTGCTCAAGGCCCTGGCGCCGATCAGCCCGGAAGGCCTGACCACTCAAGTGGTGCGCGGCCAGTACATCGCCGGCTACAGCGAAGGCAAAGCGGTACCGGGGTACCTGGAAGAACCCAATTCCAACACCCAGAGCGACACCGAAACCTTTGTCGCCCTGCGTGCCGACATCCGCAACTGGCGCTGGGCCGGCGTGCCGTTTTACCTGCGTACCGGCAAGCGCATGCCGCAGAAGCTGTCGCAGATCGTCATCCACTTCAAGGAACCGTCGCACTACATCTTCGCTCCCGAGCAGCGCCTGCAAATCAGCAACAAACTGATTATCCGCCTGCAGCCGGACGAAGGCATTTCCTTGCGTGTCATGACCAAAGATCAAGGCCTGGACAAGGGCATGCAACTGCGTAGCGGTCCGTTGCAACTGAATTTTTCCGACACCTGGAGCAGCGCACGGATTCCCGATGCCTACGAGCGGTTGTTGCTGGAAGTGATGCGCGGCAATCAGAACCTGTTTGTCCGTAAAGATGAAATCGAAGCCGCGTGGAAGTGGTGTGACCAGTTGATCGCCGGGTGGAAAAAATCCGGTGATGCGCCCAAGCCGTACGCGGCTGGGTCCTGGGGGCCGATGAGCTCCATTGCTCTGATCACGCGGGACGGGAGGTCGTGGTATGGCGATATCTGATTTGAAACTGCCGCAGGGCGTCAGCGCCCATGCATACAAGAGCCCAGTGCTGCTGGCTGAAAGCCTGGCACTGAACGTGGCGAAACAACTGAGCGACGCGATCGACGCCCAGGGCACTGCGACCCTGGTGGTTTCCGGTGGCCGCAGCCCGGTGGCATTTTTCCAGCACCTGGCCAAGCAGACGCTGGACTGGTCGAACGTGGTGATCAGCCTGGCCGACGAGCGCTGGGTGCCGGTCGAACACGCCGACAGCAACGCCGGCCTGATCAAGCGTTACCTGCTGCAAGGCCCGGCGGCCAAGGCGCAGTTCCTCAGCCTGTACAGCGCCAGTGCCAACCTGGAGCAGGCGGCCGAGCAGGCCGACCGTTTGCTGTCGGAGTTGCCGGTGATCGACATGCTGATCCTCGGCATGGGCGATGACGGCCACACCGCGTCGCTGTTCCCCAACAGCCCGAACCTTGCCGAGGCATTGCAGGCCGATGGCGTTCGTCGCTGCTGGCCGATGCTGGCGCCGACCGTGCCGCATCAGCGCCTGACCATGAGCCGCGCGCTGCTGGCCTCGGCCAAACACAAGGTTCTATCGATTTCCGGTCAGTCCAAGCTGACCACCCTGAGTACCGCACTGGCCGGCGACGATGTCGCCGCAATGCCGATTCGCGCGTTTCTGCAACCCACGTTAGAGATTTACTGGTGCCCATGAGCCAAGGAACAGCCGCTATGACAAACCCATCCCCGACCGTTTCCATGGCGGACAAAGTTGCCCTGATCGACAGCATCTGCGCGAAAGCGCGGATCCTGCCGGTGATCACCATCGCCCGCGAGCAAGACGTTTTGCCGCTGGCCGACGCCCTTGCGGCCGGTGGCCTGACAGCCCTGGAAGTGACCCTGCGTTCGCAATTCGGCCTCAAGGCCATTCAGATTCTGCGCGAGCAGCGTCCGGAACTGGTGACCGGCGCCGGCACCGTGCTGGATCGCCACATGTTGGCGGCGGCGGAAGCGGCGGGCTCGCAATTCATCGTCACCCCGGGTATCACCCGCGACCTGCTGGAAGCCAGCGTCGCCAGCCCGATTCCACTGTTGCCGGGCATCAGCAATGCCTCGGGCATCATGGAAGGCTACGGCCTGGGTTATCGCCGCTTCAAGCTGTTCCCGGCTGAAGTCAGCGGCGGCGTCGCGGCCATCAAGGCTTTGGGCGGTCCGTTCGGCGAAGTGAAATTCTGCCCGACCGGCGGCGTGGGACCTGCCAACATCAAGAGCTACATGGCGTTGAAAAACGTTATGTGCGTGGGCGGTAGCTGGATGCTTGATCCGGAGTGGATCAAGAACGGCGACTGGGCCCGCATTCAGGAATGCACCGCCGAGGCTTTGGCGCTGCTGGACTGATCGCTTCACCCTACACCTCGTTGTGTGTTCTACGGCTTTACGGTGCGCTTGGTCGGTGCACCGTTTTTTTTTGCCCGGAACAAACAGGTACGACTCGAAACCTGTGGGAGCGGGGACATCATGCGATACATAGTTACCACATGACGAAAATCGACCGGTGCTAGCCTGCGTTCATCTTATGGAAGAGAGAACGTCATGGACGCTACCACCTCAGTTGCACCCCCGGCACCGCTTTACCTGCTATCCCCCGAACAAATCGCCGGCCCGTATTTCCGCAACCCCAAACTGATCCGCAGAAACATCAGCGAAGGCGCCGAAGGCGTTCCGTTGGTGTTGCGGTTGACCATTGTCGATGCCATGACCGGCGAGCCGGTCCCCGATGCACTGGTGGACATCTGGCACTGCAATGCCCGCGGTGCCTATTCGGGCTGGAGCAAGATCAACCCGGACGTCGAGGTCGATACCGGAGATATCGGCGCCGTCCCGCGCACCGATGACGATACCTACCTGCGCGGCGGGCAGTTCACCGACAAGTCGGGCACCGTGCGTTTCACCACGATCTACCCGGGATTTTACGCCGGCCGCGCCTTGCACATTCACGTCGCGGTGCGCATCACGGCCGGCAACAACTATCTGCAAGAGCGGCATGTCGCCTGGGTCGGGCAGCTTTACCTGCCTGAAGTGGCCTCGCGCTCGGTACTTGGCAGCCGCCCGTACAGCGGCCGAACCGTGCCGGTCCTGACCAATGATCAGGACTTTTTCTATACAACCATGGGCGGTGAAGAATCGACCTTGAACGTGCACACCCTGGGGCGGGATTCGGCTGAAGACGGCTACTTCGGGCAGATGACCATCGGCATCGACACGTTCGCCGTGTCGACACAGATCAAGCCCGAGGACTTTGACAAGTACACCGTCTGAGGTCAGCCCAGTTCGGTCAGTGCCCTGGCCAGCACATCCATGTCGGCCGCCGTTGTGGTTAGCCCCGGTGTAATGCGGATGCACGGACCACACGCCGCGCCGCTGCGGGTCACGGTGAACAGGTTGTACTCATTGAGCAGGCGCTCGACCATGGCTTGCTGGTCGGCATGCCGGGTAAAGCGCAACGAGGTGATTCCGCAATACAGGCGCGGGTCATCCGGGGTCAGGACTTCTACGCCCGGCAACGGCCGCGCCGCACTGACCCAGCGGTTGCGCAGATAATTGAGCCGCGCGCCTTTGGCCGCGGCTCCCCCCATCGCCCAATGTTCTTCGAGCACCAGCGGCAGAGTCAGCAGCGCCGGGATGTTGGGGGTGCTGTACGGGGTACGGGCGCGAATGTCAGTGGGTGGAAAATGCATTTCACCCATGTCCGGATCGATGTCGGCCAGGCGTTCGGGGGCGATGTAGATAAAGCCGAGGGTCAGCGGTGCACCGATCCACTTGTGCAGATTGAAGCCGGCGAAAGCGATACCGAGTTCGGTCAGGTCAAATTCGAGTTGGCCGAGGGCATGGGCGCCGTCGAGGATGACATCGATGCCATGTTCCTTCGCAGCCGCCGCAATCGCCTGCACCGGCATCACCAGGCCCGTGCGATGGGTGACGTGGGTCAGGGCCATCAGCTTCAGCCGCGGATGTCGCGCGAAGGCTTCCCGATAGGTATTGAGCAGGCCGTCGAAGGTTGCCGGGTGTGCGTGTTCGATCTCGATCACTTCGACACCACGATTACGCGCCAGCCAGCGCATGGCGCCCTTGACCGTGTCGTATTCCAGATCGCAAATCAGTACCTGATCACCGGGCTGCAACCGGTTGTAGTTGCGGATCAGCGACTGCAAACCTTCCGAGGCGTTACGGGTCAGGGCGATGCTTTCAGCGGGTACGCCAATCAACCTGGCCAGTTGCGCGCGGATCTTCAGGCTGTCGCCCTGTTCGAAACGCTGGCGCACGTACACCGAATTGCTGCGGTTGATCAGTTCGATGTTGCGCTGGTATTCCTCGACCACCGTGCGCGACATGCGTCCGAAGTAACCGTTCTCCAGGTTGAGCGGGCCGGGTTCGACATCGTAGCGGTCGGCAAAGGTTTGCCAGAAGGCTTCATCACGGGCGCGGCGGGTGTTGTCGGGCATGGGGGACTCGTCAGGTGATTCAGTGGCGCGGGGCAGGTTTACCGTGTTTGGCGCGCAGCGGTTCGAGCAAGTCCGACAAACCGTTGTGGTCGATTTCCTGCATCAGGGCCAGCAGGCGACCCAACTCGCCATGGGGGAAACCCTCCCGGGCGAACCAGTTCAGGTAAGGGCCGGGCAGGTCGGCAATGATTCGACCCTTGTACTTGCCGAAGGGCATTTCGCGGGTGATCAACAGTTCGAGCTTTTCAGGGTTCATCAATCGGTCGTCTTGATTCAGTCAGTCTGGAAAATACAGGCATTCTGCATGCAGGCCAAATGACAGATCATGCAAATAAAACGGATACAGATTTTTCAAGAATAGTTAACTGATTGAAAGGTAACGAATAAGTAAACAGTTCCAGGCTGGTATGCAGGGTGCACTACTCATTGCACCTTTCATCAACCGCGAGGAATTGAAAAATGACCGACATGAATAATGCCAGCTAGCCTGGCGTTTTTTATGCGAGCAGGAATTGCAAGAGACTGCAGTATTTGAGGTACTACGGGGACTGTGGCGAGGGGGCTTGTCGGAATGCCCCCTCGTCACAGAGGGTTAGCCGATGCTGATCGCCGGCAGCGTGGTCAAGGTCACGCTCTGTTGCTTGCGTGGCGCGAGGATTTCCGCCTCACCGTCCACCACCAGTTCATCGCGCTGGTTGAACACGCGAGTGGCAATGCGCACGCGAAACTTCGGCAGTTTTTCCAGGATTTCCAGGCGCACGGTCAGGGTGTCGCCGATCTTCACCGGTTTCTGAAAGCTCATTTGCTGGCCGATGTAGATAGTCCCCGGGCCAGGCAATTCGCAGGCGACCGCTGCGCTGATCAACGCGCCGCTGAACATGCCGTGGGCGATGCGCTCCTTGAACATGGTGCTGGCGGCGTATTCGGCATCCAGGTGTACCGGGTTGTGGTCGCCGGACATCGCAGCGAACAACTGGATGTCGCGCTCTTCGACCGTCTTGCTGAAACTGGCGGTCTGGCCGACTTCGAGGGCTTCGTAAGGGGTGTTGGTAACCTGGGTCATCTGTCTCAATTCCTGTGACGAATTAAAAAATTCACAAAAAAACTATTCGGACCGGTGCGGCCGAGGAGCGCTCAAGGCCTGTGCGATCCAGTTCAGCACATCGGCGATGATTTCATCGCGGTTGCTCTCATTGAACAGTTCGTGCCGCGCCTGCGGGTAAACGGTCAGTTGCAGGTGCCGGCTGCCGGCCGCTCGCAGCGCGTCGGCCAGATCGTTGAGACGCTTGCCTTCGCTCACCGGATCACATTCGCCGCCAATCACCAGCAGCGGCAGGCCCGGGTCGATCTGGGCGAGATTGGACGCTTTGCTGATTTGCTGCAAGCCGCCGAGCAAATCGATCCACAGTTGATTGGTGCAACGAAAACCGCAGAGCGGGTCGTTGACGTACAGATCGACCTGCGCCGGATCACGGCTGAGCCAGTCGAACGGTGTGCGTGCCGGTTTGAATTTGTTGTTGAACGAGCCGAACGACAGCCATTCGATCAAAGCGCTGCGTCCTTTGCCGCCCTGGCGCAGGCGTTCGAAACGGGCGATTTGCCGTGCCGCGCGATAAAGCGCCACAGGCTGGAAGTTCGAGCCGCTGAGGATTGCCCCGTGCAGGCTGGCACTGTGGTGCAGCAGATAGGCCTGGGCGATGTAACTGCCCATGCTGTGACCGAGCAGTACGATCGGGATACCAGGGTGCTGCTGGCCGATGTGCTGGTTGAGGCTGGCCAGGTCGCTGACGACCTTGCACCAGCCATCGTCATCGGCGAAATGTCCGAGTGTCCCGTTTTCGGCAGTTTTGCCATGTCCACGCAGGTCCGGCGCGCATACGCCATAGCCCTGGTCACAGAGTTTTTCCGCCAGGGGGCCATAGCGGCCGCTGTGTTCGGCCATGCCGTGGGCCAGCAGAATCATTGCCTTGAGGCTGCCGTCGGGGAGCCACTGATTGACGAAGAGGCGGCTGTGGTCGCTCGTGGTCAGCCAGAAAGTGTCATGGATCATGGCGGTTCCTTTGCATGAGGCTGCCTGGTTGGAAACAGCTCGTTGCAGTTTATAGCGCATCCTTGGCTGGGCGTCTGATCAGCCTACGCCACGGCGAGTAGATTCATACGGTCAATGACGGCCGTGGGCATATTTGCCTGCTACGTCATAACTGCTAGTGTCCGTGAAGCTCCGCTTTTTGCATTTTTTTTGAAAAGTGACAGAAAAGTGGCCCCGGATAGATTCAGGTAAAGAGGACAACAACAATGCAACCTGATTTCTGGAATGACAAACGCCCGGCCGGCGTCCCGCTGGATATCGATCTGGGAGCCTACAAGTCGGTGATCGAGGTGTTCGAGCGTTCCTGCAAGAAGTTTGCTGACCGCCCTGCGTTCAGCAACATGGGCGTGACCCTGACCTACGCCGAACTGGAACGCCAGAGCGCTGCCTTCGCCGGCTACCTGCAAGCCCACACCGACCTGGTGCCGGGTGACCGCATTGCGGTGCAGATGCCCAACGTCCTGCATTACCCGATTGCCGTGTTCGGTGCCTTGCGCGCCGGATTGATCGTGGTCAACACCAACCCGTTGTACACCGCGCGGGAAATGCGCCACCAGTTCAAGGACTCCGGTGCCCGGGCGCTGGTGTACCTGAACATGTTCGGCCAGAAAGTCCAGGAAGTGCTGCCCGACACCGATATCCAGTACCTGATCGAAGCGAAGATGGGCGACCTGATGCCCACCGCCAAGGGGTGGCTGGTCAACACGGTGGTGAGCAAGGTCAAGAAAATGGTTCCGGACTACTCCTTGCCCCAGGCCGTTTCCTTCAAGAGTGCGCTGCGCATGGGCCGGGGCCTGGGTATCAAGCCACTGAAGGTCGGCCTCGACGACATCGCCGTGCTGCAATACACCGGCGGCACCACCGGTCTGGCCAAGGGCGCGATGCTGACCCACGGCAACCTGGTGGCGAACATGCAACAGGCACGGGCCTGCCTCAGCCAGTCGGCCAGCGACGGTCAGCCGCTGCTGCGCGAAGGTCAGGAGGTGATGATCGCGCCGCTGCCGCTGTACCACATCTATGCCTTCACAGCGAACTGCATGTGCATGATGGTGACGGGCAATCACAACGTCTTGATCACCAATCCACGGGACATCGCCGGCTTCATCAAGGAACTGAAGAACTGGCGGTTCTCGGCGCTGCTGGGGCTGAACACGCTGTTCGTCGCGCTGATGGATCACCCGGACTTCAAGACCCTGGACTTCTCCAGCCTCAAGCTCACCAACTCCGGCGGCACCGCGCTGGTCAAGGCCACCGCCGAGCGTTGGGAACAACTGACCGGTTGCCGCATCACCGAAGGTTACGGCCTGACCGAAACTTCGCCGGTGGCCTGCACCAACCCCTACGGCGATCAATCGCGGATCGGTACGGTCGGCATGCCGGTACCGGGCACCACGCTGAAAGTCATCAGCGATGACGGCGTCGAACAACCTTTGGGTGAGCGCGGCGAGCTATGCATCAAGGGCCCGCAGATCATGAAGGGCTACTGGCAGAAACCTGATGCCACGGCCGAGGTGCTGGATGCCGAGGGCTGGTTCAAGTCCGGTGACATTGCGGTGATCGACCCGGACGGTTTCGTGCGCATCGTTGACCGCAAGAAGGACATGATCATTGTCTCGGGTTTCAACGTGTACCCGAACGAGATCGAAGACATCGTGATGGCTCACCCTAAAGTCGCCAACTGTGCGGTCATCGGTGTGCCAGATGAGCGGTCGGGAGAGGCGGTGAAGTTGTTCGTGGTGGCCCGAGAAGCGGGCGTCAGCCTTGAAGAGCTGAAGGCTTACTGCAAGGAGAACTTCACGGCGTACAAAGTACCGAAGCACATCGTACTGCGCGAATCATTGCCGATGACGCCGGTGGGCAAGATTTTGCGGCGGGAGTTGCGTGATATCGCCTGATCGGTGAATGGCCGCGCCTGGCGCGGATCGCGGGCAAGCCACGCTCCCACAGGTTCACTGTTGTGCACATACTATGTGTACGACGCGAATCTTGTGGGAGCGGGCTTGCCCGCGATGCTTTTCGGCGTACGCTAAAGCCCCGGTTTCTGCGGGCTACAGGTCTTTATAGGTTTTTTGCTCTAAAATGACTGCCTTAAGGTCGTGAGTCACAAATGTGACCGTAGAGGCCGCTTTTGGCTCTAGTCGACCCTTGGCAAAGCTGCTACTCTCGGCGCGCTTTGTGACTTCTCGGCCTTCTATCAGCCAGATTCACCAATGACCAAACACCAATAATAATCGCATCAAATGCGGTGCTGAATTCGCGTTGCTGAGGAGTGGGCTTCCATGATCGAAGACTTTTGGAAGGATAAGTACCCAGCTGGGATTGCTGCCGACATCAATCCAGACGAGTATCCGAATATTCAGGCAGTGTTGAAGCAATCCTGCCAACGCTTCGCCAACAAGCCGGCATTCAGCAACCTGGGCAAGACACTCACCTACGGTGAACTGTACGAATTGTCCGGTGCGTTTGCCGCTTACCTGCAACAGCATACCGATTTGCAGCCCGGCGATCGAATCGCTGTGCAACTGCCCAATGTGCTGCAGTACCCGGTTGCCGTCTTCGGCGCCATCCGCGCCGGGCTGATCGTGGTCAACACCAACCCGCTGTACACCGCACGGGAAATGGAACACCAATTCAACGACTCCGGTGCCAAGGCCCTGGTCTGCCTGGCCAACATGGCGCACCTGGCGGAAACCGTGGTGCCGAAAACCGGCGTCAAGCACGTGATTGTCACCGAAGTCGCCGACCTGCTGCCGCCGCTCAAGCGTCTGCTGATCAACAGCGTCATCAAGTACGTGAAGAAGATGGTGCCGGCCTACCACTTGCCCAAGGCCGTCAAGTTCAACGACGTGCTGAGCAAAGGCCTGGGCCAGCCAGTGGCCGAAGCCAACCCGGCCAGCGGTGATGTCGCGGTGCTGCAATACACCGGCGGCACCACGGGCGTGGCCAAGGGCGCGATGCTGACCCACCGTAACCTGGTGGCGAACATGCTGCAGTGCAAGGCGCTGATGGGTTCCAACCTCAATGAAGGTTGCGAGATCCTGATCACGCCGCTGCCGCTGTACCACATCTATGCGTTCACCTTTCATTGCATGGCGATGATGCTGGCGGGCAACCACAACATCCTGATCAGCAACCCGCGCGACCTGCCGGCGATGGTCAAGGAACTGTCGAAGTGGAAGTTCAGCGGCTTCGTCGGCCTGAACACGCTGTTCGTGGCCCTGTGCAACAACGAAGGCTTCCGCAAGCTGGATTTCTCCGCGCTGAAAGTCACCTTGTCGGGCGGCATGGCCCTGCAACTGGCCGCGGCCGAACGCTGGAAAGCGGTGACCGGTTGCGCCATCTGCGAAGGCTACGGCATGACCGAAACCAGCCCGGTGGCGACGGTGAACCCGATCCAGCACATCCAGATCGGCACCATCGGCATTCCGGTGCCGTCGACCCTGTGCAAAGTCATCAACGATGCCGGTGTCGAGCAGCCATTGGGCGAAATCGGCGAGTTGTGCGTGAAGGGTCCGCAAGTCATGAAGGGTTACTGGCAGCGCCAGGAAGCCACCGATGAAATTCTCGACAGCGAAGGCTGGTTGAAGACCGGTGACATCGCGCTGATCCAGCCCGATGGCTACATGCGCATTGTCGATCGCAAGAAAGACATGATCCTGGTGTCCGGTTTCAACGTGTACCCGAACGAGCTCGAAGACGTGCTGGCCACCCTGCCAGGCGTGCTGCAATGCGCGGCCATCGGAATACCGGACGAGAAGTCGGGCGAGGCGATCAAGATTTTCATCGTCGCCAAGCCGGGCGTGACCCTGACCAAGGAACAGGTGATGGAGCATATGCGCGCCAACGTCACTGGGTACAAGGTCCCGCGCTCCGTGGAGTTCCGCGATGCACTGCCGACCACCAACGTCGGCAAGATCCTGCGTCGTGAATTGCGCGATGAAGAGCTGAAGAAGATCAACGCGAAGAAAGCCACCGCGTAATCAACAAAAAGCCCCGCAGATGCGGGGCTTTTTGCATCTGTAGGAGCGAGCTTGCTCGCGATGGTCGTTAACGATAACGCGTGTTTACTGGTTAAACGCAGCGCTCTTGAATCCATCGCGAGCAAGCTCGCTCCTACAAGCGAAACGGCGCGAAGTTGACGTTGGTGCCCGCCGGGCGCATGTCTTGCAGGAAGGAGTCCTTGTCGGCGCTCAACTCCAGGCTCAATGCCGCCTTGCGCTTGCCTTCATTACGCACCACCAGGCCTTCGAGCTTCTCGCGCAGGAACACGGTCGGCACTTTCAGGTGCAGCAACTCATCGGTGTCCGGCGTGTGCATCAGCAGGTGAATCCACTCGTACTGACCGATTGCAAGGCGCGTCACCGGGAGGTCGAACCACCAGATGTTGCGGTTACGGTTCAGTTCGGCGAAGTGGCAGTTGTTGACGCCAAGCACAGCACCGCCGAGTTCCTGGTTTCTGCGGGCAATGGCCTGCTTTTTATCGAGTTTCATAACGTTCCTACGGGATTGGATCTTCAGCGCCAAGGCCTGAATGTGATGCGCATTCTCAAGGGTTGGCCCGCAAACATAAAGCGCAACCTGCACTGAACGATGAAATGTCGTGGTGAAACAAATGAAACTCCCTGCAAAAGCCCCTGGTCAACCTTGTGTAACGACTTTCCTGCATTGAAATGTCTTTAATGAAAAGAAGACGCGGCCATCTTCAGATGGCCGTTTTTGTGTCAGCCTGAACTTGCACGCTGAATTTGTTTCAAAGTCGCCAACTGGGCTACCTTGATGAAAGAAAACAGCCCCTGAGTCGTCACGACTTCAACCCAATCCGTATGCGGCGAATGGAGACGCGAATGATTTTCCCGGACATGAGAGGCTTGCCCCTGCACCGTGTGATGATGCGCACGGTCACCGAGTTCATCGCCGACGAGATGTCGACCTATGCCTCGGCGCTGGCCTATCAAATGCTCTTTTCGCTGTTTCCGTTCATTCTGTTTCTGATCGCACTGATCGGCTTCCTGCATCTGCCCGACTTCTTCTCCTGGCTGCGCCTGCAATCGGAACTCGTATTGCCGCCCCAGGCGCTGGAGCAGGTCAACCCGGTGATCGACCAGCTTCAGCAGTCCAAGGGGGGGCTGCTGTCAGTGGGTATCGTGATTGCGCTGTATACCGCCTCCGCCGGTGTGCGGCTGATGATGAGCGCGATGAACGCAGCCTACGACGTAGTTGAAGGGCGCCCGCTGTGGAAACGCTTTCCGTTGTCGATCATCTACACCGTCGGCATTGCCGGCATGCTGCTGATCGCCGCGGCACTGATGGTGCTCGGGCCGCAGGTGATGAGCTGGATCGCTGCGCAGGTCGGCCTTGAGTACTTCATCGTCACGCTCTGGACCATCGCACGCTGGCCGGTGATCGTGATTTTGCTGATGGTCGCGGTGGCGTTGATCTACTACGTCATGCCCGACGTCAAACAGGAATTCCGCTTCATCACCCCGGGCTCAGTGCTGGCGGTGGTGGTATGGATCATCGCGTCCCTGGGCTTCGGTTTGTACGTCAAGGAGTTCGCCAACTACAACGCCATGTATGGCAGTATCGGTGCGATCATCGTGTTGTTGCTGTACTTCTACATTTCCGCCGCGGTGCTGCTGCTGGGCGCGGAAATGAATGCCGTGATCGAGCACATGTCGCGAGAGGGCAAGGACCCTGGTGAAAAAGTGGCTGGCGAGCATGGTCCCGTCCATGAGGAAAAACACCACGTGTCGGGCCTGGGCCGCGATCACTCACACAAACCGACCATTGATGAAACCTGATCATGATTCGTGAAATTCTGAAAATGGGCGATGAGCGCCTGCTGCGCATTGCCCCGCCAGTGCCGGTCGAGATGTTCGACAGCCCCGAACTGTGGCAACTGATCGATGACATGTTCCAGACCATGGAAAGTGTGGGGGGCGTTGGCCTGGCCGCTCCGCAGATCGGCGTCGACCTGCAACTGGTGATCTTCGGTTTCGAGCACAGCGAGCGTTATCCGGATGCCGAGGCCGTGCCGCAGACGATCCTGATCAACCCGTTGATCACACCGCTGAGCCCGACCCTGGAAGAGGGCTTCGAAGGCTGTCTGTCCGTGCCTGGCCTGCGTGGTGCGGTGCAGCGTTACCAGCAGATTCGCTACGAAGGCGTCGACCCCAAGGGTGAACCCATCGTGCGTTTTGCCTCGGGGTTTCATGCGCGGGTGGTGCAGCATGAGTGTGACCACCTGATCGGCCGCCTGTACCCGTCGCGCATTACCGACTTCAGCAAGTTTGGCTTCACCGAAGTGATGTTCCCGGACCTGGATCCCAACGCGGACGAATAGATCACCGCAAAACCCTGTGGGAGCGAGCTCCAACTGGCTTGAGTAAGTTAAACGGTTGGTTCCAACCCCATCGCAATCATCGGCTTGCTGCGCGCATAGCGGCTCAACCGTTCAACCATCGCGTAAGGCATCGGCGGATCGAACGTAAACCCGCGTCGCTCATAAAACCCTCGCAAGTCCGGATGACAGAACAACCACACCGGCTGTTCGCATTCCTTCACCGCGGCCGCAATCAACCCGGCGGCAAGCCCTTGTTCGCGACACCCCGGATCGACAAATAACCCGGTCAGCCAATGTCCACCGGACACCGGCCGTAAACACAGCACGGCAACGATCTGCTCACGCCGGGCCACCCACAGCTGCGCATCGCGCACGGCTTTCATCGACGATTGGTGAGCGCGGTAGAACTTGTTCATCAATGGCCATAACGGCTCGTCGAGCAGGGTGAATTGGGTATCGGGCATGGTCTCGGACTGTCGGTGTGCAAAGCGGGCGATTATAAAAGAACGCGCGCGCCGGGATAGGTGTATACCTGATCTCACATCCCCATGAGTGGAGTACGCATCATGTCCAAAGGTATGGATTCAAAGAAAGCGGCGAAAAAGAAACCGGTGAAAACCGCCATTGAAAAGCGCGCGGACAAGAAAGCCAAGAAGGTCGGGGTGTTCGGTCACTGATTCAGCGTTGATTGATCGCTCCCATGCAACATGGGAGCGATCCTCCAGAAAATAATCTGCAAGATTTCCCAAGGCCAATGCACAGAAGGGGACTGGTCCCCGATCTGAGCAACGCCATGCCCCATTACTTTGATAGCGCCCACCAAGAAGAAATCGAAACCCTGCGCCGACGCTTCACCGCGCGCACCGAATGGCCGACCTGGTTGCTGTTGATCGGTGTATACAGTGGCTGGTTTGGTATCGTGTTGAACAGCCATCGATTGGGTTTGTGGTGGAGCACGCTGTTGCTGATTCCTTTGCTGGTGCTGTGGTTATCCGTGCAACACGAACTGCTGCACGGCCATCCCACGCGCTGGCCAACCCTGAACAAAATCCTTGGCTACGCGCCGTTTGCCGTCTGGTATCCGTACACCTTGTACCGCGATAGCCATTTGCTGCATCACCGCGACGAGGATCTGGCCATCGGCGTATCGGCACTGTTCAAGGCGCAATACCCGGACCTGGTGACGTTCTTTGAAAAGGTCGATCTGCCGATCGATCTGTTGAACCAGACCCTGGGTCAGATGAGTGAAAAACGACAGAAACCCCGTGAGGTCGTCGAAGCGTTTTTGCGTGAGCAGCCGCAGGTGTGGAAGGGCTGGGTGCCGGGGGAGGTGGTTAGCAAGGTGAGTGCAAGCTTGTAGTTTTGTGCTGTCTGGAAGGTAGCCATCGCGAGCAGGCTCGCTCCCACATTAGGTCTGTATTGCCCACACATCCCGTGGTCAACCAAGATCCCCTGTAGGAGCGAGCCTGCTCGCGATTGATCTCAAGTCTTACGCCAATTCGGCGGCCAACGCCGCTTTCACCGCCGGCCGCTGATCCACCCTGGCTTGAAACCTTGCCAACGCCGGCCACTCATTCAATTCAATATCGAACAACCGAGCCCAACGCAGCACCGTAAACAAATACGCATCAGCAATGCTGAACCCGCCCGCCATCAAGTAATCCTGCCGCTCCAGCGTCTGGTTCAACACGGCAAAACGCTTGAACAATTTCTCCTTGATCAGCGCTTTCATCTCTTCGGGAAATCGAGCGTTGAACAGCCAACCGAGCCCGCCATGAATCTCCGTCGAGATGAAGTTCAGGCATTCCTGTAACCGTACCCGCTCGAATGTCTCCTGCGCTGCGGCCAGTTTCGCTTGCGGCCGCAGATCAGCCAGGAATTGCAGAATTGCCGGCCCTTCGGTCAGCACTTCGCCGTTATCCAGTTGCAAGGCTGCGACGTAACCCTTGGGGTTGATGGCGAGAAAGTCGTCGCCGTCGGCCGTGGTTTTGCTGATGTTGTCGACGCGGATCAATTGGAAAGGCAGTTCCAATTCGCGCAACACAATGTGTGGCGCCAGCGAGCAGGCTTCGGGGGCGTAATACAGCTTCATGGGGCGGGCTCTGGTTGTGGATTTACGCCAGTGTCATAGTGCGCGGTGCCACCGATAAAATTAATCTTTCAGAAAACTGCCATAAGGAAAGCTACTGCCATGATGAACCTGATGCACTGGCGAATGGTGGTGGCTGTGGCGGATACCGGCAACATCACCCGGGCCGCCGACCGGGTCGGTATGACCCAGTCAGGGGCCAGCCAGGCCCTGGCCTTGATCGAGGAAAACCTCGGTGTTCAATTGTTCACCCGGGAAAACCGCCAAACCTTGCCGACAGCCATCGGCCTGGCGGTCATCGAGCAGGCGCGGACCATGCTCGGTGCGCTGCAAGCCATTCGGAGCACCGTCGAGGCCGCAAAAGGTGTTGAACGCGGGACGATTCGCCTGGCCAGTTTTCCCATGGTCCTGGCGACCTTTCTCCCGCCTTTGCTGCGTCAGTTCAATCGGCTTTACCCCGGCATTGAGGTGGTTGCCCTGGAAGTCAGCGATGACGAAGTGGAAACCCTGCTCGACGCGGGACTGGTGGATGTCGGCGTGGTCCTCAATCCGTCTGCCGAGCGCAAGGCCAGTCCTTTGGGACGCGATGCCTGGATGGCGGTATTGCCCGGCGGCCATCTGCTGGCGCGGCGTTCCCATGAAGAAGGCGTCTGCCTCGAAGAGTTGGTGACGCAACCTTTTGTACTGGCCACGGGCGGTTGTTCGACCAATGCGCGAAGCCTGGCTGCCGATGCGGGGCTGCAACTGCAGGATGTGCGCGTCGAGGTTCGCGAATGGAGCAGTGCGTTCACCCTGGTGCGGGAAAACATCGGCGTGAGCCTGGTGCCGGAGATGACGCTGCCGGGTAATCGGCAGGGTTTGCGCGTGGTGCCGGTGTTGCCGCGGATCGACCGTGAGTTTGCTTTGGTGGTCGCGACAAACAAACCACCGTCGGCGGCGGTGCAAGCCCTGCTAGGTATGCTCGACAGACGGCAACCCCCAACAAGCAGCTGAATCGTTTTTGTCCTCAATGGTGGCCGACTAGTGGCCTTGCAAGCCCAAGGTTGCTGTCTATGATCAGTTGTAACTAACCATGTCGGCCGTGATGGGGCGGTCGATGTCTTGGCGAAAGAGTGCGCAATCGAAGGCACCAACACGTGATGACAAGGAGCTGTCCGCTAAATGGAATTTGTTGTGAACCTGTTAGGGTTGGCCCGCATGCGGGCTATCAAGAGAAGGATGTCTTGATGAGCGTGTCGCTATAAGGACCCTCCGATTGATCATCAATTATCACCTGACTAGTCCTTCTTTTTGGAGGGATGCGTGTGCCTGTTCCATGGAACGTAGTGGTGGATGTGAAAGACCTGCAACTTTCATCAATCAAAAAACCGCGCTGAAGGTGATGCAACAATGTTCAACCTACATCACAAGGCTGACCTGCTGGAAATCGAACGATTCAGCTGTGCGCTGACTGAGGCTAATGCCAAGTTGGCGGCGATCAGTCGTTCGATGGCGATGATTGAATTCACTCCGGACGGCATTGTCATCGATGCCAACGAAAACTTTTGCAATGCCATGGGCTACAGCGCCGACGAAGTGCGCGGCAAGCATCACCGGGTCTTTTGCGAAGAGCAGTATTACCGCAGCGATGAGTACACCAAGTTATGGCGCGACCTCGCGCGGGGCGAACCGCTGAGCGGGACCTTTTTGCGCTTGCACAAGAGTGGTCGGGAGATCTGGCTCGAAGCCAGCTACATGCCGGTGCTGGGCCCCGACCGGCAGGTGAAAAGCGTGATCAAGGTCGCCACCGACATCACCTCACGGGTCAACAAGGAACACGAAAACGAAAGCAGGCTCGCTGCGATAGGCCGTTCAATGGCCGTGATCGAGTTCACGCCCGAAGGCAAGGTCATCACCGCCAACGAGAACTTCCTGAAAACCATGCAGTACTCGCTCAACGAAGTGGTGGGGCAACATCACAGCCTGTTCTGCCACCGTGCCGAAGCCGAGTCCCAGGGTTACCGGAATTTCTGGGCTTCGCTCAACCGCGGCGAATATCACTCCCATCGTTTCGAGCGCAGGAACAAGCAGGGTCAGACAATATTCCTGGAAGCCTCCTACAACCCGTTGTTCGACGCCAAGGGGCGGTTGTACAAAGTGGTCAAGTTCGCCAGCGATATCACCCACCAGATGACCACCCTGCAAACCGCCGCTGAATCGGCCCACAGCACCTCGGTGCAAAACGACGTCTGTGCGCGCAAGGGTTCCGAGGTGGTGCAGCAGACGGTGCAGATCATCCAGGACATTTCCCGGGACTTGAACGAGGCGGCATTGAGCATCGACGCCGTGAGCAAACAGTCCGACATCATCGGCACCATCGTGCAGACCATTCGTGGCATTGCCGATCAGACCAACTTGCTTGCGCTAAACGCGGCGATCGAAGCGGCCCGCGCCGGTGAGCACGGGCGCGGGTTTGCGGTGGTGGCCGATGAAGTGCGCAGCCTTGCTGCGCGCACCAGTCAGGCGACGCTGGAGATTGTCGAGGTGGTGCGCAAGAACCACGATTTGTCGTTGAGTGCGGTGTCGAGCATGCAATCGAGTCTGAGTCGAACCGGGCTCGGCGTTGAATTGGCGAACGAGGCAGGGGAGGTGATTCTGGAAATCCAGCAGGGTTCGCGGCATGTGGTGGATGCGATCAGTCAGTTCAATTCGACGTTGCAATTGAACTAGCCGCGGCAAATGAAAAAGGGTCCCGGTAGAGGGTAATGCCGATCAGTTAAGCCTCATTGCTTGACCTTTGGCCGCAAGAAATCAAAATCCGATGCCTGAATAGGCATCGGATTTTTTATGCGTCTGGCTCGGGCACTGGAACTGACCCACAACTTCGTCTCGACTCCCAATTCCCTCGAGGGATTGGACTCGTTGCTTGATCCATCGCTGGTCGAACAGGCCTTGGAACAAGCCGGTG
>NZ_JAGYGI010000024.1:0-92055 GCF_019947365.1 Pseudomonas sp. GL-R-26
CTGACGCCCCCACCCGCACAACCCCCAACCGAACATCTATCCTTCATATAGGTCAACCAAAGGAGTACCGGGACCGGAGGATCGTTCATCGTGCATATCGCGGACATCACCATGTTCTACGCCCCTGCCAGCGGTGGCGTGCGCACTTATCTGGATGCGAAGCACCGTCGCCTGGGCATCAAGCCGGGCATTCGCCATAGTTTGCTGATCCCCGGATCGTCCTTGAGCGAGCAGGATGGCATCTTCACTGTTCCCGCCCCTGCCCTGCCCTTCGGCAAGGGCTATCGCTTTCCTCTGCGTCTGGCGCCCTGGCGCAATGTCCTGAAAGACTTGCAACCCGATCTGATCGAAGTCGGCGACCCCTATCTCACCGCCTGGGCGGCGCTGGATGCACGGCGGCAACTCGATGTACCGGTCATCGGCTTTTATCACTCGGACCTGCCGCTACTGGTCAGCAACCGCATGGGCCATTGGGTGACCAACAATGTCGAGGCCTATGTCAGCAAGCTCTATGGCAACTTCGACCGGGTCCTGGCGCCCAGTCGGATCATGGCCGACAAACTTACCGGACTTGGGGTCAGGAATGTCTTCGTGCAGCCGTTGGGCGTCGACCTGCAAACTTTCAATCCCGATGCCAGAGACCCCGGGCTGCGGGCCGAACTGGGCCTGGACGAAAACGCCCGCCTCTTGATCTTCGCCGGGCGCGGTTCCAAGGAAAAAAACCTGCCGGTGTTGCTCGACTGCATGAAACGCCTGGGCCGACGCTATCACCTGCTGCTGGTTGGCTCGTCGATGCCCACGGCCGTGCCGTCCAACGTGACAGTGATCGACGAATTCTGCCCGGCCGTACAAGTTGCCCGCCTGATGGCCAGCGCCGACGCATTGCTCCACGCTGGCGATCAGGAAACCTTCGGCCTGGTGTTACTCGAAGCCATGGCCAGCGGTATACCGGTGGTGGCCGTGGCGGCCGGGGCCTTCGAGGAAATCGTCACCAATGACTGTGGCGTGCTCTGCGCACCAAACAACCCCGCCGCAATGGCCACTGCCGTTCGAGAGCTGTTCGGTTCGGGCAGCGTAGCGCTGGGCCGACAAGCGCGATTACATGTCGAAAGGCATTACGCCTGGGATACGGTGGTCAACAGCCTGCTGCAGCACTATCACGCCGTGCTCGGCAGCCAATGGCCGCTGACAGCCAATGGTTGAGACCATGAACAGTCCCGCTTTACTTCTGGTACTGCACGACGTGGCACCACCCACCTGGGCCGATTACCAGCCGTTCGTCAAAGCCGTCGACGCCTTGGGTAGCGTGCCGATCACCTGGCTGGTGATCCCGGATTTGCACAAACACAACAATCTGGACGCCCATCCGCAATTTTGCCGCCAGCTCAGTGCCAGGGTCGCCTTGGGCGACGAACTGGCACTGCATGGCTATTTCCATTGCGATGACGGGCCGATGACCCGCAATCCCCGCGACTGGTTCATGCGTCGGGTCTACACCCACGAAGGCGAGTTTTACTGTTTGTCGCAGGAAGCCGCCCTCGCCCGCCTGCGTTCGGGCATCGAGATGTTCCACCGCCATGACTGGCCGCTGGAGGGGTTCGTCGCCCCGGCCTGGCTGATGAGCCAAGGCACTCGCCAGGCACTGCGCCAATTGCCGTTGAGTTACACCAGCGACTCGCGACATTTGTACCGGCTACCGGATTTCATCGCGATCGAGGCGCCGGGGCTGGTCTGGAGCGCGCGCAGTGCCTTGCGCCGGGGCGTATCGAAGCTCGTCAGCGACTGGCGGGAACAGCGCTGGCAGCACGCCCCGGTGATTCGCCTGGGCCTGCACCCGGTGGACATGCGCCATGAGTTCTCACGCCGATACTGGCTGCAAACCCTTGAGCGCCTGCTCGACAACGGACGAGTGCCAATGACCAAGGCCCACTGGCTGGCGCTGCAAAACGACCGTATGAGCCGTGCCGCATGACTCGCGGACTGCTGTTGCTCGTCGGTCGCTGCTGATGAGGTTGATGAAACTCAGGCAGGCTCAGGTTTGTCCTCGGGCTCTTGCTGCAACTGTTCCCACAATTGCGCGGCGTCAGGAAACTCAGTACCGGTTTCAGGCCCCATGTCATCCGGGTCGTAGCGGCTCAGGCAACCCTCGCCCAGCGTGGCGGGAGCCTTGGCGGTGGCTTTGTCCAGTGGATCGGCCATGGTCATGTCCTCGGTGCAGAAACGGCGAAGGGCCTGAAGCGATTGAACGCCCAGGCCCTTCGAATTTCAACTGTGCCGCAGGTCTGTCAGAAGACGACGGTCTTGTTGCCGTGCACCAGCACGCGGTCTTCCAGGTGATAACGCAAGCCACGGGCCAGCACCATTTTCTCGACATCACGGCCGAAACGCACCATGTCTTCGATGCTGTCGCTGTGGCTGACGCGCACCACGTCCTGCTCGATGATCGGGCCGGCATCCAGCTCTTCGGTCACATAGTGGCAAGTCGCGCCAATCAGCTTCACGCCACGCAGGGAGGCCTGGTGGTACGGCTTGGCGCCGACGAACGACGGCAGGAAGCTGTGGTGAATGTTGATGACCTTGTGCGCGTATTCGCTGCACAACTCGGGCGGCAGGATCTGCATGTAGCGGGCAAGCACCACCACTTCGGCGTCGTGCTGTTTGACCAGGCGCGAAACCTCGGAGAAGGCTGGCTGCTTGTCCTGCGGATTGACCGGGACGTGGTAGTACGGAATACCGTGCCACTCCACCATGCTGCGCAAGTCATCATGGTTGGAAATCACACAGGAAATTTCGCAGTCCAGTTCATCGCTGTGCCAGCGGTGCAGCAAGTCGGCCAGGCAGTGCGACTCGCGGCTGGCCATCAGGACCACGCGCTTCTTTTGCTCGGTATCGGTGATGCGCCAGTCCATCGAGAACTCTTCAGCGATCGGGGCAAAGGCTTCACGAAACGCTTCGATACCAAATGGTAGGGAGTCGGCACGGATTTCGTGACGCATGAAGAACCAGCCACTGAGATTATCCGAGTGATGGCTCGCTTCAGTGATCCAGCCGTTGTGTGATGCCAGAAAGTTACTGACTTTGGCAACGATGCCAACACGGTCCGGGCAAGAAATCACCAGACGAAAAGTGCGCATGAGGGGGAAACTCCAGAACTTCGCAAAGGCCGTCATTCTAGCGATTGCGCAGCAAAACTGCAGTATTGTTGACGCTTCACCCTGCCGGAAGGTCAGGGCGGCAGGGCGGACACCAGCAGTGCCTGCTTGCACAGATGCTCTTGCGCTACCGGCCAATTGTTAATTTATGTATATCTGACAGACCGGGACCACACTAATAACTGCACTACCAATGCGCGCCAAAACCCCGGCCATTAAATTAAATAAACTTGCCTTAAATGTTTACTTGATGAAACACCGTGACTATTATTGCCGCACTGTCACCTGCCATCCAGCGTACAACATAAGGTAGTCACCATGTCCTTGATCAACGAATATCGCGCCACCGAAGAAGCTATCAAAGAGCTGCAAGCCCGTTTGAAGAACCTGTCCCAAGACGACAAACTGCAAACCGAGCTGGAATTCGAAGGCAAACTGCGCACCCTGATGGGCGAATACTCCAAGTCCCTGCGTGACATCATCGCGCTGCTGGATCCAGAATCCAAAACCAAGGCACCACGCGGCGGTGCAGTGAAAACTACCGGCACCAAGCGTGCTCGCAAAGTTAAACAATACAAAAACCCGCACAACGGTGAAGTCATCGAAACCAAAGGTGGCAACCACAAGACTCTGAAAGAGTGGAAAGCCAAGTGGGGCGGTGACGTGGTGGAAGGCTGGGCTACCCTGCTGGGCTAAGCCTCAGAGCTTGTCGCAGATGGATCCGTGACAAAAAATAACGCCAGCAAATGCTGGCGTTTTTTTTATGCGCGGCATTTAAGCCCTGGCATGTTCGATTTCAAAGACGCAAACGCTGGCGCAGTCCCTGGACATAATCCTGCCACTCACTGAGCACCCCCTGCTGAAACGCAGTAGCACTAACGCTCAATTGGGCCGCGGCTTCTACAAAACTTTCAAGGGTATTGGGTGCACCCCATTCAGGGTCTGACAAACGTTTCTGACAGAATATTCGCCAGCGTTCTTGCTCTTCGGAACTCAACGTGTCGGGAAAGTTGCGTGCGCGATATCGAAACAGCAATTCAGGCAAACGTTCGTCATCGAAAGGCCACTGTTCTTGTGCCAATTGCATCGGGTCAACGGTCCTGACTTGTTCACACAATCGCCGATCCCGATCACCGATAAAGCCATCGTATAACTGCTGCTCAGGATCCTCGCTCCGGGAAAAGTCTTCGCGGGCATAAATCGCCAGGATTTTATCCTGCCAAACTTTCCGAGCGTCTTTGAGCTGCGACACCCTCTGCTGATACAGCGCCATATCCAGCCCCAGACGCTGCTGATCTTCCTGGCGAAGTACCGACAACGGTGCCACTACCGGGCACTTGTTGATGTGAATCAGCTTCAACGGTACCGGCAACTCGCCTTCGGCCAGTTCGTCGCGGCGGGTATACAAGCGCTGGCGCAAACTTTCGGCATCCAGGTCGAGCAGGCCCTGGGGATCGAGGTGCAGGTCACAGACAATCAGGGCGTTCTTGTTGCGTGGATGCCAGGCCAGCGGCAACACCACCCCCACATAGTTGCGCGCGGCCGAGAAACGCCCGGAAACATGTACCAACGGTTGCAGCAGGCGAATCTGGTCCATGACTTTCTGTTTGCTGCGCAGTTGAAACAGCCAGTCGTACAACTTCGGTTGTTTTTCCCGTATCAGGCGCGCCAGGGCGATCGTTGCGCGAACGTCCGACAGCGCTTCGTGGGCATTGCCATGATCGATGCCATTGGCAGCGGTCAGGCATTCGAGCTTGAGCGTGACCCGCCCCTCGTCATCGGTCGGCCAGACCAGGCCATCGGGGCGCAAGGCATAGGCGGCGCGCACCACATCGATCAGGTCCCAGCGGCTGTTGCCGCCCTGCCACTCCCGCGCATAGGGGTCGAAAAAGTTTCGGTACAGGCTGTAGCGGGTCATCTCGTCATCGAAACGCAAGGTGTTATACCCCGCGCCACAGGTACCGGGCGCCGCGAGTTGGGCATGCACCCGGGTCATGAAATCGGCTTCGCTCAAGCCTAGCGCCTGCAGTTGCCCGGGGGTGATCCCTGTGATCGTGCAGGCAGCCGGATGCGGCAGGATGTCATCACTGGGCTGGCAGTAAAGATTGACCGGCTCGTCGATTTCATTGAGATCGAAGTCAGTGCGCAGGCCGGCCATTTGCAACGGACGATCGCAACGGGGGTTGATGCCAGTGGTTTCGTAGTCGTACCAGAAGATGGAGGTCACGGGCGATTCCTGAACTGAAGATCGGCAAAGTCTAGGCGTTCACCTCCCGCCCCGGCCAGTAGTCTTGTCATTCAAGCACCTTGCGCGACTCACCATGCAATACATAGTTATGTCGTTTCCCCCCGCATAGGCTGCTAGCATCGAATGGATACACAATCCCGATCCAGGCCACATCGTCAGGTTGCCCATGCTCGAGACCACAGCACTGCCAGGGAATGCACCGCTGTCACCGCCGCTGGATACGCGGTACCAGGTCGAAACGCCGGAGGGCGTCGATCTGCCACTGCGCCCGGCCGGGTTGATGGTCCGTGCGCTGGCATTCTCCATCGATCTTGGTTTACGCGGCCTGGTCCTGGGCGTGCTGTTCATTGTGCTGGCGATGCTCGGCAAACTGGGAGCCGGGCTCGGCTCGATCCTGCTTTTCGTGGTGAGCTGGTGGTACATGGTGCTGTTCGAGGTGCTGAACCACGGCCGCTCGCCGGGCAAGCAATGGATGGGCTTGCGGGTGGTGCACGACGATGGCACTCCGGTCGGCTGGTCCGCGTCACTGCTGCGCAACCTGCTGCGCGTTGTCGACCTGCTGCCTTTCGGTTACTTCCTAGGGGCCATCAGTTGCCTGCAACATCCACACTTCAAGCGCCTCGGCGATATCGCCGCCGGGACCCTGGTGATCTACCGCGAACGACCGCACACCCGCCCCCAGCTCCCTGAAGCCCGGCCCCGCCGCCCGGCCTTTGTCCTGACACTCACCGAGCAACGGGCCATCCTCGGGTTTGCCGAGCGCCAAGGTGAACTCTCCGAAGCGCGGGTCAATGAACTGGCTTCCATTCTCGCCCAACCCTTGCAAGTCCAGCCCCCGCAGGCGGTGACCGAGATCAACGGCATCGCCCGCGGCTTGTTGGGGCCGACATGAAGCAAAGCCTTTTTGAAAGCCGGCACAAGGCCGAATGGGACCATTTCGCCCACCTGCTCGAACAGTTGGAGCGGGACGCCAAGGCCACCGACGCCGGCAGTTTCCCGAAGGACTACCGACGCCTTTGCCAACATCTGGCACTGGCACAGGAGCGTGGCTACAGCAGTTTTCTGATCGACACCTTGCAGCAACAAGTGCTGCGCGGACACCAACAGCTTTACCGTCATCGCAGCCGTTTGGGGGCCAATGTGCTGGCGTTCATCCTGGCTGACTTTCCACGACTGGTGCGCGAACAGTGGCGTTTTGTCCTCGCCGCCAGCCTGATGTTCTTTGGCAGCCTGGCCGGTTTCGCGCTGCTGGTTTACCTGTACCCGGAGCTGATCTACAACCTGATCCCCGCCGAGCAGGTCAGCGAGATGCAAAGCATGTACGACCCCGTTGCCGGTCACCTCGGGCGCACGACGGAACGGGCCGCCAGTGAGGACTGGGCGATGTTCGGCTACTACATCATGCACAACATCGGCATTGCCTTTCAGACCTTCGCCAGCGGTTTGCTGTTTGGGTTGGGCACTGTGTTTTTCCTGATTTTCAACGGCCTGATGATCGGGGCGGTGGCCGGGCACCTGACCTACGTCGGCTACGGGCAAACCTTTTGGTCATTCGTGATCGGCCATGGCGCTTTCGAACTCAGCGCCATCGCCCTGGCCGGAGCCGCCGGTCTGAAGCTGGGCTGGGCCTTGGTCGCCCCGGGGCGCCTGCCACGGGCCGAGGCCTTGCGATTGGCGGCGCGCAAGAGCGTACTGCTGATTTGCGGGGTCATGCTGTTTCTGTTGATTGCGGCGTTTATCGAAGCCTATTGGTCGTCAATGACCGGCCCTTCGCACCAGACCAAATATCTGGTCGGCGCTGCGCTCTGGCTGCTGGTGGTGGTTTATCTCGTGTTCGCCGGACGTCGCCGCCATGCGCCTGAGTGACGCCACGGTGGTGATTCGCCCGCGTTCGACCTGGGAAGCCATGGACCTCGGGGTGCTCCTGAGCCAACGCCATCGACGTTTGTTGATGACCAGTTGGGCCTTGGTCACCTTGCCGGTTTTCGCGCTGCTCAGTTGGATCCTCTGGGATTCGCCTTCACTCGCCGTGTTCATTTTCTGGTGGCTGAAGCCGGCGTTCGAACGCCTGCCCTTATACATCCTGTCCCAGGCCATGTTCGGTGAAACGCCCACGCTCAAGCAGGCGCTGCACCAATGGCCACGCCGGCTCAAACCACAATTACTGGCCAGCCTGACCTGGCGACGCCTGAGTTTGCCCCGCAGTTTCCTGATGCCAGTGGTGCAACTCGAAGGACTCAACGGGCAGCAACGGCAACAGCGCCTACAGGTGCTGTTGCAGCGAGAAGCCGGCGCCGCACGCTGGCTGACGATCATCGGCGCACACCTGGAAGGCACGTTGTGGATCGGCTTGATGGTGTTGTTCTATCTGCTGCTGCCACAACAGGTCGCGCTCGACTGGAGCTGGCAGTCGCTGATCTCGGCGGCCACCCAGGACTGGCGTTGGCTGGAACACCTGACCAACGCCTTTTATGCACTGGTGCTGGTGGTCTGGGAACCGATCTATGTCGCCTGCGGTTTCAGTCTTTACCTGAACCGGCGCACCGTACTGGAGGCCTGGGATATCGAACTGGTGTTCCGCCGAATGCGCCAACGCCTCGTCAGTGCAGGCGCAGTTTTGTTGATGGCCGCGATTATGCTAGTGCCGACCACCCACAGCGCGTGGGCCGCCGAACCGGCCATTTCACCCGACAGCCCGCGCCTACTGAGCCAACCCCTGACCAGCCAGGCCTCCAGGGACAGCATCAAGTCGATCCTTGACCAGCCGCCCTTCAAGAACCGGGAAACGGTGACACGCTACCGCTTTGGCGAAGAGCAACCGAGTGCTGAAGCCGTGGACGATGGCAAGACGCCGCAATGGTTGAAGGCCCTGCTGAAACTGTTTGAGGGGCAAGGCTTCGGGGCATTGGCGACCCTGATTGAAATCGTGCTGTGGGGCATCGTCATTGGCGCCATCGGCCTGTTGATCTGGCGCTATCGCGACTGGTTGCAGGCGTTCGTCAGCCGCCGACCGATCCCCGTCAACAAAGCCACGGGACCGTTACCGCAGCAGGCGTTCGGCCTGGATCTCAAGCCCGAGTCCCTGCCCGCCGACATCGCCGCCCACGCCGAAAGCCTCTGGCAGGCCCACCCGCGCGAAGCGCTCGGCTTGCTTTATCGCGCCCTGCTCAGCCGTCTGTTGCACGACTTCAACATCGCGCTCAAGTCCGCCGACACCGAGGGCCAGGTGCTTCAGCGTGTCGAGCTACTGCAGCAGCCGGCCTTGCTGGCCTATAGCCAAAACCTGACCGGGCACTGGCAAAACATGGCCTACGGGCATCGCCTGCCGCCCGCTCAGGTGCAGCAGGAACTGTGTAACGGTTGGCGTGTTCTGTTCGGCCCGGAGGCTGTCCGTTGAGTCGGCGCTGGGGCTCGATAGCCGGTGCGTTGGTTGCCGTGTTGCTGGCTGCTCTGTGCGTTTCTCTGTACCTCAAGGCGACCCCCTACCAGACCGAAATCGACCACGGTCCCTCCCCCGAAGCCAATGCCAACCCTTATCTGGCGGCGGAGTTGTTCCTGCACAAGCAGGGCCTGAACGTCGGCCACGCCAACGGCCTCGATATCCTGCCCAGCCTCGACCCGCGTCAACACAGCCTGCTGTTGCTCGGGGAACGCGGCAACATGACCCCACGGCAGATCGACCAGCTGATGAACTGGACTCGGGCCGGCGGGCGGCTTCTGTTCGTCGCCGAGTCGCTGTGGGATGAAAAACTCGGCCATAGCAATGACCTTCTGCTCGACCGGGTGGAACTGCACCAGTCCCTGAGCAAAGACCTCAAGGACCCACCGCCGGGTGTCGGTGAAGATCCGTACCCGCTACTGACCAAGCTCTATCTGGAGGACGAGGACGCCCCGGCCTATGCCGGTTTCGATACCGCGTTCCATCTCGAAGACCCGAAAAACCTCGCCCTGGCCTGGGCCAACAGCGCCAGGGCCACCCACATGATGCAACTCGACCACGGGCTCGGTTCGATCATCGTGGTCACCGATGCCGACCTGTGGAAAACCCCGGCCATCGACCGATACGACAACGCCTGGCTACTCTGGTACCTGACCGCCGACACCCGCGTGACCCTGATATTCAACATCGGTCACGACAGCCTGCTGACCTTGTTGCTGCGTTACTTCCCCCAAGCGCTGGTCGCGCTATTCGCCTTGATCGGCCTGGGTTTCTGGCACTTTGGCGTGCGTCAGGGGCCACTGCTGGAACCGGCGCCGAAAGCGCGCCGGCAATTGCAGGAGCACCTGCGTGCCAGTGCCGACTTCCTGTTGCGCCGCAACGGTCAGGCCGGCCTGCTGCAAGCCTTGCAGCAAGACATCCTGCGGCGCGTGCGGCGCCGCCATCCCGGTTTTGAACAACTCGGCGTTGCCGAACAATGGCTGGTGCTCGCGCGCCTGACCGGCCAACCCACACGCGCCATCAGCCAGGCCATGAGCCCGCGACCGAAACAACGGCTTTCCAGCGTTGAATTCAGCCGTCAGGTCGCCCACCTGCAATCCTTGAGGAACGCCCTATGAGTCAACCGATCGAGCCCGACGCACCGAGCCACGCAGCTCAACAGCGTCAGCGTGCCGGCCATCTGGCCCAGGCCGTACGCAAGGAACTGCAAAAAGCAGTGATTGGCCAGGACAGCGTGATCGACGACGTCCTGACGGCACTGATCGCCGGCGGCCACGTGTTGCTCGAAGGCGTGCCGGGTTTGGGCAAGACCCTGTTGGTACGCGCCCTCGCCCGCTGCTTCGGCGGTGAGTTCGCGCGCATCCAGTTCACCCCTGACCTGATGCCCAGCGACGTCACCGGGCATGCCGTGTATGACTTGCAGACCGAGAAATTCAAACTGCGCAAGGGGCCATTGTTCACCAACCTGCTGCTGGCGGACGAGATCAATCGTGCTCCGGCGAAAACCCAGGCCGCGCTGCTCGAAGCCATGCAGGAACGGCAAGTCACCCTCGAAGGCCAGCCATTGCCGATTGCGCAACCGTTCATGGTGCTCGCCACGCAAAACCCGATCGAACAGGAAGGCACGTACCCCTTGCCGGAGGCTGAACTGGACCGTTTCATGCTCAAGGTGCGCATGGATTACCCCGACGCCGGGCAAGAGCTGGACATGGTGCGTCAGGTCAGCCGCTCGACTCGCGCCGACATGCTTGATGTCCAGCCGATGCGCACGTTGTTGCAGGCCAGGGATGTACTGGCCCTGCAACGCATCGCCAGCGACCTGACACTGGACGATCAGGTGCTCGATTACGCCGTGCGCCTGGCCCGCTCCACCCGCAACTGGCCCGGTTTGATCCTCGGTGCCGGCCCACGCGCATCCATCGCATTGGTGCGATGTGCCCGGGCCCGTGCGCTGCTGCGCGGCAGTGAGTTCGTGATTCCGGATGACATCAAGGGTTGCGCCCTGGCTGTGCTGCGCCATCGCGTGCGCATTGCGCCGGAGCTGGACATCGAGGGCCTGGATGTCGATCAGGTGCTCCAGCAGATGCTCGACCAAGTGCCGGCGCCGCGCTTGTGAAACCAACCCGCCTGCTGATGCTCTGGTTGGGTGTACTGCTGGCCATTAGCATCGTGCTGGGCGCGTTGCAGGCTCTGGATGTCGCGTTGCCGGCGTATGTGTCGCGGATCAACTGGGGCTTGCTGCTGGCGCTGCTGGCCCTGGCCCTGCTCGACGCCATCCGCCTCAAACAACGGCCCTCCCCACGCGTTACACGACAGATACCCGGCAGCTTGGCGCTGGGTCGCTGGAGCGAAGTGCGATTGACGGTCGAACTCGACTTCCCACAACCGCTTGACATACAAGTGTTCGACCACGTGCCGTCGGGCCTGTGCTTCGAAAACCTGCCATTGACGATGGCACTGCAACCCGGCCAGCAAAACTTTATTGCTTATCGCCTGCGTCCGCTCAAACGCGGTCATTTCAGCTTCGAGCACTGCGAAGTCAACTTCCCCGGCCCATTGGGCCTGTGGTCCGACAAACGCTTGCTGAATCTGACCGATCACACCCGCGTCTACCCCGACTTCGCCCGCCTCTACGGCGGTCAACTATTGGCTGTGGATAACTGGCTGAGTCAACTCGGCGTGCGCCAGCAACAACGCCGGGGGCTGGGCCTGGAATTCCATCAATTGCGCGAATTTCGCGAGGGCGACAGCCTGCGCCAGATCGACTGGAAAGCCACCGCTCGACAACGCACACCGATTGCCCGGGAGTATCAGGACGAACGCGACCAACAAATCATTTTCATGCTCGACTGCGGCCGCCGCATGCGCAGCCACGACGGTGAGTTGGCGCATTTCGAACACGCGCTCAATGCTTGCCTGTTACTAAGTTACGTCGCGTTACGCGAGGGCGACGCGGTCGGCCTATGCACGTTCGCCAGTGAACGACCGCGCTACCTCGCCCCTGTCAAAGGCACCGGGCAGCTCAATGTCCTACTCAACACGGTCTATGACCTGAACAGCAGCCAATACCGCGCCGACTATCAAGCCGCCATCACTCAATTGCTCGCCCGGCAGAAACGCCGGGCGCTGGTGGTTCTGATGACCAACCTGCGCGATGAGGATGATGATGAACTGCTCACGGCTGTCCAACGCCTGAACCAACAGCATCGGGTGCTGGTCGCCAGCCTGCGCGAACACGTGCTCGACAATTTGCGGGAAACACCGGTGCAAACCTTGCCCGAGGCACTGGACTATTGCGGCACAGTGAGTTATTTGAATGCTCGGGCCGAACTTCATGAGCGGTTAAGCGCTCATGGGGTATCGGTACTGGACGCCCTGCCCCGTGAATTGGGCATGGATATGTTGACGCGCTATCTAAGCTGGAAAAAAAACGGAACGCTATGAGCGTTTTCAAGCTTTAACCTACGACACTAAATCCGTTAAAAATAACACCCACGGTCATTCGATCACAATCGACAATATTAGTTAATCACATTATGCATCTGATCATCCACGCAATACTCCTTTCCATCTAACGACCACATGGACCAGACATTAAAAAAACTGATGGCAGCACATTTCACATAGGCATACGCACAGCCTACACGATTAAGGATACAATTTGTATATGCCGCCATCCACTACAGAGTTATGATCAGTTGTCTCTTATATTTCTGAACAACTGAAACCCTCTAAAACCTCAAAAAGCACTAATCGGAAAAATGGTACCGACTCACTTCACCCCCGCGGAATTATTTCCCTCCACGGCCCCCAGTGGTCTGTCTCACTGGTATCATTGTTAGTTCCATCATACTGAACCCCAACTCTGAAACTCGCGCCGTTCGCCGCTGAAAAGTTGACGCTAGCCTCTGCATTATATGGATGCCGCTGCGTGTCCTGCTGCATTGTATCGGGGGAGTTCACACGTTGAGAATCAAGGCTTCTGAGCTCAAAATTTATATTTGCCCTTTTCCAGTTCGTCCCAGTCGGCCTAGTAGTCAACATATAATCCACAGTCCTCAACAACACTCGAGAACCACTCAATTTAAATTGATAGCGAATTTCACCCTTCAACTCAGAAACACGCACATGCTGATGGTGATAAGTTAAAACCTCAACGCCATCCCAAAAAACCCCAGGAAGCTTTTCCGTTTCCGAGGTTCCTGGTTTTTTCGCCACAACTTCTTTTTCGCCACTCATTTCACTATCTCCTAAAAAATATCAAATGAAAGACTGCGCACGAAACATAGCTCACTGAGACAATGAAAAACCACTGTCAAAAATGACAGTAATTAATATTAAAACGGCATAAAACAGAACGTTGTAATACCCAGATTTCGAATCTATCGAATGTAACTGGACGAAAGGTCACGACGTCAGGCAATGCTGATCTTGCATCGGGAGTTCTTGCAGGTGGGCAATCGCTAGCGAGTGCTAGCTACGATTGTAAAAATCAAGGGATCAAAAAGTCGCAAGCTGCAGCAACTCTTAGAGGAAACCTGAATTCCCGGAATTGCTGCAGATAGCGCTCTTTTGTTCTTCAGGCTGAAGCCGGCAACGGCAGAAAGCTGAAGTACTGCTTCAATGCCTCCACCAGTTGCCCATATTCCGGTGGCGCCCGTTGCAGGCTGAATCCGGCGTCGTAATGTCGGGGGGTCGCGTCTTCGTGGCACCACAGGCAATAGGCCTGCAGGTCGATGATCCGCAGGCCACCCTCGCTGGCGGGAATTTTCAGGCGCAGGTTGAAGTCCGCGCCGATCATCATCGGCAACTGGCTGATTAGCATCAGCCCGTCTTCGGAGACATTGCCCAGGTAGCCGATGGGTTTGCCGGTGATGCCGTTGAACACTTTCAGGAAGTACGGCAGTTGATGCCGCTCGATTCGGCGGTCGGTGAACATGTGCAATTTCGCTATGCAAGGCCCTTAAGCAGAGCCGCACTACTGCTTCGGAACGGGTATGCATAAGTCTTGCCCGCTCTCCCCGCTTCCGGTGCGCCAGTCCTTGTAGCGCAGAGTCCTGCTTGTGCCGGTCACAGGTGTTGCCCCGGTTCATCAGAGGCAACGCTCTAAAACCGGTTCACTGGACTATAGCTCACCACCGTAGGGGAGTCAGCGATCAGAGGGTTACGGCCGTCAGAACTGCGTCGGTTTTGCCGCTGCGGCACTGCGCGTCGGGTAGTGGCCCAGGCTCTGCAGGGTTTCGATGCGGGCACGGGAGCGATAGGCATATTCGCTCTGTGGGTAGGACGCCATGATGAACTGATAGGTTTGAACCGCATCGATGTACATCTTCTGCCGCTCCAGGCACAGGCCGCGCATCATCGACACTTCCGGCCACACATATGGCCGCGCGCGGCTGTCGCGTTCGACCTTGGACAGCTCGAGCATCACCTGCTCGCAATTGCCCCGGTCATAGGCACTGTAGGCGTTATTCAAATGGTGGTTCATCGCCCAACGGGTACAACCGGTGACGCTGAGGGCGCTGACGGCAAGGGCGGCAATGAGAACGAAACGCATGGGGAAATCTCCTGTCTTGAACGCTGTATCGACCCATGGTCGGAAATCTTCAGGCTGCCGGGACGCAAAGTTGCAGGGTTCAATAAAGAAAGAAATAAGTAGTGCAAACGAACAATGACTACAACTTCGGAGCATAGTAGCCTCACTCAGCGCTTGAACTCAGGAGTCTTTGCATGTCCGTCCGTCGTACCAAAATCGTCGCCACCCTTGGCCCGGCCAGTAACTCGCCGGAAGTTCTCGAACAGCTGATTCTGGCTGGCCTGGACGTCGCCCGCCTGAACTTCTCCCACGGCACTCCCGACGAGCACAAGGCTCGCGCGAAGCTGGTGCGTGAGCTCGCCGCCAAGCACGGTCGCTTCGTCGCCCTGCTGGGCGACCTGCAAGGCCCGAAAATCCGTATCGCCAAGTTCGCCAACAAGAAGATCGAGCTGAAGATCGGTGATCAATTCACCTTCTCCACCAGTCATCCTCTGACCGAAGGCAACCAGCAAGTGGTCGGCATCGACTACCCGGACCTGGTCAAGGACTGCGGCGTGGGCGACGAGCTGCTGCTCGACGACGGTCGCGTGGTGATGCGCGTCGATACCGCCACGGCCACCGAACTGAACTGCACCGTGACCATCGGCGGCCCGCTGTCCGACCATAAAGGCATCAACCGTCGCGGTGGCGGCCTGACAGCTCCGGCCCTGACTGAAAAAGACAAGGCCGACATCAAGCTCGCCGCGGAAATGGAAGTCGACTACCTCGCGGTCTCCTTCCCGCGTGACGCCGCCGACATGGAATACGCCCGTCAGCTGCGCGACGAAGCCGGCGGTACTGCCTGGTTGGTGGCGAAGATCGAACGAGCCGAAGCCGTGGCCGACGACGAAACCCTCGACGGCCTGATCAAGGCGTCCGACGCGGTGATGGTTGCCCGTGGTGACCTGGGCGTGGAAATCGGCGACGCCGAGCTGGTGGGTATCCAGAAGAAAATCATTCTGCACGCACGCCGCCACAACAAGGCAGTGATCGTCGCGACCCAGATGATGGAGTCGATGATCCAGAACCCGATGCCGACCCGCGCCGAAGTGTCCGACGTAGCCAACGCCGTGCTCGACTACACCGACGCCGTAATGCTCTCGGCTGAAAGTGCTGCTGGCCTGTACCCACTGGAAGCCGTTCAGGCCATGGCGCGTATCTGCGTCGGCGCCGAAAAGCACCCGACCAGCAAGACCTCCAGCCACCGCATCGGCAAGGAATTCGCCCGCTGCGACGAGAGCATTGCCTTGGCGACCATGTACACCGCCAACCACTTCCCGGGCGTGAAGGCGATCATTGCCCTGACCGAAAGTGGCTACACCCCGCTGATCATGTCGCGCATTCGCTCCTCGGTGCCGATCTACGCGTTCACCCCACACCGCGAAGCCCAGGCTCGCGCGGCAATGTTCCGTGGCGTGTACACCATCCCGTTCGACCCGGCTTCGCTGGCGCCGAACGAAGTCAGCCAGAAGGCAATCGACGAGCTGGTCAAGCGCGGCGTAGTACAGAAAGGCGACTGGGTCATCCTGACCAAAGGCGACAGCTACCACACCACCGGCGGCACCAACGGCATGAAGATCCTGCACGTTGGCGACCCGATGGTCTGAGTGACCGGTTGCTGAAAAACAAAAGCCCCGCCATGTGAATGGCGGGGCTTTTTGCTTCAATGATTTGATGCCGTGAAAGTAACATCGGGGGATGGTTTCGATTTGTCATCGTCAGTCACATGCACTGCATGGAAGGTATGCTTTTTCGGCACCAGACTTCGAGCTGGCCGCCCTTTCCACAAACCATCACTACCGATTGTGCACTCAGTCAAACTCGACAATCCGTAAATCATCACTTTGGCACCCGGCGTGCATTTGATTTCGATGTCCGGATCTACAGTAGTTGTAGCTCCATCTCGAGGTTTCAAAATTGTTGGAATTTCTAACTCGCTCATTTGATAACACTCCTTGGCACGTAAAAATTAGCGAGTACAAAACTTAAGTCTTTACCCTTGCTGAGAACTAGCTGATAGAAATGACAGTTCCGACTAACGGTAAACTGGGCTCCTACCGTCGAGTTACATCAATGAATGAGTGACAGAGCGCTGAAAAACAAAAGCCCCGCCATGTGAATGACGGGGCTTTTTGCATTCTGATTTTGAATTTGTACTGGCTGAACTGCCGCCTTCGCGAGCAGGCTCGCGATGGGCCGGCCCAGTCAGCGAAGACTCAGTGTCGTTTGATAAACCCCGTCAACGCCGCCAACGCTTCCGGCGAACGCAGCCGCTGGGTAAACAACGCCCCCTCCTCCTCAATCACCTTGCGCAACAGTTCCCGGTCCGGCGCCTTCATCAATTGCTTGCTGATGCGCACCGCTTCCGGCGGCAGCGACTCGAAGCGCAGCGCCATCTCCCGCGCCTTGGCCAAAGCTTCTTCGCCACTGCCCAGCGCTTCGGACGCAATGCCCCACGCGGCCGCCTGTTCTCCATTGAACCCTTCACCGAGCAGCAACAACTCCGCCGCTTTGGCCTGTCCGAGCAGGCGCGGCAGGATCAGGCTGGAACCAAACTCGGGGCATAGACCAAGGTTGACGAACGGCATGCGCAGGCGTGCGTCGCGGCTAACGTAGACCAGGTCGCAATGCAGCAACATCGTCGTGCCAATGCCCACCGCCGCTCCGGCCACGGCGGCGACCACCGGTTTGCGGCATTCGAGCAGGTTGAGCATGAACTGGAATACCGGGCTGTCGAGGCCGCTCGGCGGTTGCTGGATGAAATCGGCGATGTCGTTGCCGGCGGTGAAGCATTCGGCAGAACCGGTGATCAGCACGGCGTTGATCCCGGGGTCGCTATCGGCCTGTTTCAACGCCTCGGCCAGGTCGCTGTACATGGCGCGGGTCAGGGCGTTTTTCTTGTCCGGGCGATTCAGGCGCAGGGTCAACAGGCCGCGTTCGCGTTCAACTTCGATGGCATCGGTCATGGCAGGTCTCGCGTCTGAAAAGTCAGCGCTCAACCACGGGGCAGGAACACATCGGCCAGCAGTTGATTGCGCGGCAATCCCGCCAGGTACAGGCGCCGGGCAAAGGCGTCGACACTGTCGGGGGCTCCGCAGAGTAAGGCCAGGGTTTGCCGGGAAACAAGCCGCAGTTGCGCCAAAGCCGCTGGCAACTCGGCCGGGGTCCACAATTCGACACTCAGGTTCGGACGGCTGGCGGCCATGGCTTGCAGGGGTTTGGCCAGGTAGTGCTCATCGGCATCATGGGCGAGGTGGATGACGCGGATGGCCCCCTGGTGATCCTGACGCAGCGCTTCGCGCAATACACCAAACAACGGCCCCAACCCGGTGCCGGCCGCCATCAACCACAACGGCCGGGCGTGCCAGTCAGGGTCGTAATGCAAGGCACCGCCGCGCAGTTCGCCGAGACGGATCGGATCGCCAATGCGCAATTGCCTGGCGGCATTGCTGAATTCCCCGGGCTTGCGGCAATCGAGATGAAACTCCAGAAAACGGTCTTCCTGCGGCAGGCTGGCGAGAGAATACGGGCGCGCCACGCTGCCCGCCCACAACACCAGATGCTGGCCGGCGCTGTAGCGCAACGGTCGCTGGGGGATTACCCGCAAGCGCAGTACCGTGGTACTCAGCCAATCGATCGCTGCGACTTCGGCCGGATGGCCATCGGTTTGCGGGTCGAAGGCGTGCACCTGCAAGTCCTCGATCACCTGGCACTGGCACGCCAGCCGCCAGCCCTGTTCACGCTGCTGTGCACTCAGGGCATCGGGGCGGCTGTCGCTCGGTAACCCCCGCACACATTGCACCAGGCACGCATGGCAACTGCCGGCGCGGCAACTGTAAGGCACTGGCACGCCGTTCTGGTTCAGCACGTCGAGCAGATTGCTGCCCGCCGTCACCGACCAGTGGCGCTCACCGACCCGCAGCTCAGGCATCGACGTTCTCCCACGCTGCCGCGCACCGGTTGCGGCCGTCACGCTTGGCGCGATAGAGCGCCTGATCGGCCCGTTGCAGGGCGTCATCGAGGTCGTCGCCCAGTTCCAGCAGGGTCATACCGGCGGACAGGCTGAGGTTACGCACATTCAGACCAATCAGCTCGACATCGGTAAATGCGATCCGCAGCCGTTCGCAGCACGAAGTCAGACTGGCGGCATCACAATCGGGCAGCAGCACCACGAACTCTTCGCCGCCGTAGCGGGCCAGAACATCGCCATCGCGCAGGCACGCGTTGGCAACGCCGGCAAAGGCTTGCAGCACCTGATCGCCGGCGGCATGGCCGTGCAGGTCGTTGATGCGCTTGAAATGGTCGAGGTCAATCAGCGCCAGGCCATGCACGACACCGGCGTCCATGGCGTTCAATTCGCGGGAAGCCAGGCGCAGGAAATGCCGGCGATTGAACAGGCCCGTGAGCTCGTCGGTGGCCACCAGGTCTTCGAGCTGGCGCATCATCCCGCGCAACGTGTCCTGGTGCGCCTGCAAGGCAAAACGCCGCTGGCGCATACGCTGTCGCGAAGCCTGCACATAGCGGGCATACAGCACCAGCCACACCAGCACGATGAACAGCACACAGACCTGCAACACCGCCATGGCCGGGTCAGGCAGCTGGAAGTGGTAGCCCTCCCACAGCGTGATCGCACTGAAACTGAAAAACACCAGCAGCGCGCATCGTACTAAAGACCGGCGTGACAGATGGAACAGGCCGAACAGCAGGATCAGCACGTAAAACACCAGGAACACGCCCCGAGCTTCGTCCAGATGGGCGATCAGCCAGGTTTGCCAGCCCAGCCCCAGCAACACTTGTGCCTCGGTCAGACTGGGGTCGGCGAAGCGCAGGTTGCAGCCACTGTAGAACACCGCGAACAGGATGGCCTGGCTGATCACCACCAGTGCGCTGCCGATGGCGACACTGGAAAGCGGTGCATCGTAGTGACCGGTAAAAAACGCCAGCCACAGCAACAGCAATGCCAGGGCATAGGTGCCGGCCGCGAGGGCGAAACGTTTGAGCAACAGGCGCTGGATGGCGTTATGGGTCAATCGTTGACTCACCAGATGAAAGGAGACTGACAGAGCGTCCTACTCTACAGACCGCATATCACTTTAGTGGCGTGACCGATAAATGACCATTCAATTTTCGGGATCGACGGGCTGAGCCTTGCACGACCCTGTGGCGAGGGGGCTTGTCGGACCGCCGCATCGCCCCGTTGGACTGCGAAGCAGTCCCGGTAACAGACAGGTCGTTGTGTCAGGCGGATTGTTTTCACCGGTTTTGCGGCTGCTTCGCAACCGAACGGGGGCAAGCCCCCTCGCCACAAAAGCCACGCACTCCTCTTGCAGCTTCAAACTTGCCGCTTGTAGCTGCTTCTATGCGACCAACGATTGACTGCCGGCGCGTGTGCCTGTGCGCGAGGCGCGGTATACTGCCGCGCCTTTTTAGCGTCGCGCCAGCTTGCCCGGCGTGCCTTATGACCTTGAGGTCAGCTACAAGCCTCAAGCTCCAAGCGACAAGTTCAGAGCAGTCCGAGTGCTGCTTCAGCTTGTCGCTTGCCGCTTATGGCTTGAAGCTGCCCTACAGAATGTTCCCGTCTTTTAGAGGAGCGCGACTCATGACCGTGATCAAGCAAGACGACCTGATTCAGAGCGTTGCCGACGCCCTGCAGTTCATTTCCTACTACCATCCCGTGGATTTCATCCAGGCGATGCACGAGGCCTACCTGCGCGAAGAATCGCCAGCGGCCCGCGACTCGATGGCACAGATCCTGATCAACTCGCGCATGTGCGCCACCGGCCATCGTCCGATCTGCCAGGACACCGGCATCGTGACCGTGTTTGTCCGCGTGGGCATGGACGTGCGTTGGGATGGCGCCACCATCAGCGTGGACGACATGATCAACGAGGGCGTACGTCGCGCCTACAACCTGCCGGAAAACGTCCTGCGTGCTTCGATCCTCGCCGACCCGGCGGGCGCTCGCAAGAACACCAAGGACAACACCCCGGCAGTCATCCACTACTCCATCGTTCCGGGTAACACCGTGGAAGTGGACGTGGCGGCCAAGGGCGGCGGATCCGAGAACAAGTCGAAGATGGCCATGCTCAACCCGTCCGACTCAATCGTCGACTGGGTGCTGAAGACCGTCCCGGAAATGGGCGCCGGCTGGTGCCCACCAGGCATGCTCGGCATTGGCATCGGCGGCACCGCCGAGAAAGCCGCAGTGATGGCCAAGGAAGTGTTGATGGAATCCATCGACATTCACGAGCTCAAAGCCCGTGGCCCACAGAATCGCATTGAAGAAATGCGCCTGGAACTGTTCGAGAAGGTCAACCAACTGGGCATCGGCGCCCAGGGTCTCGGTGGCCTGACCACCGTGCTCGACGTGAAGATCATGGACTACCCGACCCACGCAGCCTCGCTGCCGGTGTGCATGATCCCAAACTGCGCTGCCACCCGTCACACGCACTTTGTGCTCGACGGTTCCGGCCCGGTTGCCCAGGAAGCGCCACCTTTGGACGCCTACCCGGAAATCGTCTGGGAAGCCGGCCCGTCGGCCCGTCGCGTCAACCTCGACACCCTGACCCCGGAAGAAGTGCAGAGCTGGAAGCCGGGCGAAACCGTCCTGCTCAACGGCAAGATGCTCACCGGTCGCGACGCTGCGCACAAGCGCATGGTCGAGATGCTGAACAAGGGTGAAACCCTGCCGGTGGACCTCAAGGGTCGCTTCATCTACTACGTCGGCCCGGTTGATCCGGTGCGCGAAGAAGTGGTTGGCCCCGCAGGCCCTACCACCGCGACGCGGATGGACAAGTTCACCCGTCAGATCCTCGAGCAGACTGGCCTGCTGGGCATGATCGGCAAATCCGAGCGCGGCCCTACCGCGATCGAAGCGATCAAGGACCACAAAGCCGTTTATCTGATGGCTGTCGGCGGCGCGGCTTACCTGGTGGCGCAAGCGATCAAGAAATCCCGCGTGGTAGCTTTCGCCGAACTGGGCATGGAAGCGATCTACGAGTTCGACGTAAAAGACATGCCTGTGACCGTTGCGGTCGACAGCAAGGGCGAGTCGGTACACATCACAGGTCCTGCCATCTGGCAGAAAAAGATCAGTGAAAGCCTGGCGGTAGAAGTGCAATAAACGGCACTCAGCTCCGCTGAAAAAACCGGTTTGTCGGCAACGACAGACCGGTTTTTTTTCGGCCGGATAACTGTACTCCAGCGAGAGCAGACCGCCCTTCGCATGCTATGGTGCCTTCCCCCATTTTGGCCTGTTGTTCACTGCATGTTGACGACCTCCCGACCCCTGCGCCTGGCGCTCTACACCTTATTGATCATTGCCGGTGCCGCCATCGCCGCCACCCTGGCCATGCGCCACACCGTGCGCCAGTCAATGGTCGAAGACGCGGCGCGCGCCAATCAACAACTGGCGCTGTATGCCACGTCCCTGCATACCCTGATCGAACGTTACCGCGCCCTGCCCGCCGTGCTGGCGCTGGACCCGGAGCTGCGCTCGGCGCTCAAGGGGGTGGTGAGTCCCGAGCAGCAGGATGCGCTGAACCGCAAACTGGAAAAGATCAACGGCGCCGCTCAATCCTCGACCCTTGAACTGCTCGATCGTACCGGTCTGGCCGTAGCGGCGAGCAACTGGCGTTTGCCCAGCAGTTATGTCGGCCACAACTACGGTTTCCGTCCCTATTTCAACCAGACCCGCACCCAGGGCACCGGGCGCTTTTACGCCGTGGGGGTGACCAGCGGAATTCCCGGCTACTTCCTCTCCAGCGCGGTCAGCGATGACGACAGCCAGTTCCTCGGCGCCATGGTGGTGAAACTGGAGTTCCCCGAACTGGAGCGCGAGTGGCGCCAGGGCAGCGACACCCTGTTGGTCAGCGACGCGCGCGGGATCATATTCATCGCCAACCAGCCGGGCTGGCGCTATCGCCTGCTCAAGCCGCTGAGCGACAGTGATCATGCCGAACTCAAGGCCACCCGCCAGTACGACAAGCAGCCGCTGACGCCGCTTGAGTTTCAATCGTTGCGACGCTTCGACGACAACAGTGACCTGGCTCGGGTCGACGGCCCCGACGGCAAGGCGGATTACCTGTGGGAATCCCTGCCACTGAATAGCGAGGGCTGGACCCTGCACCTGCTGCGGCGCCCGCAAGTCGCCTTCGAAGACAGCCGAAACGCCGCCCTCGCCGCAGCCGGGCTATGGCTGACCCTGGTGTTCCTGCTGCTGTTTCTCAACCAGCGCTGGCGCCTGGCCAAACTGCGTCAGCGCAGTCGCGAAGAACTTGAGCAGCTTGTAGAAGAGCGTACCCGCGACCTGCGCACCGCCCAGGAGGGCCTGGTGCAATCGGCCAAACTCGCCGCGCTTGGCCAAATGTCGGCGGCGCTGGCTCACGAGATCAATCAACCGCTAACCGCCCAGCGCATGCAGCTGGCGACCTTGCGCCTGCTGCTCGACCACGGCCGGGTCGACGACGCCTACAAAGCGCTCAAACCAGTGGATGAAATGCTCACGCGTATGGCCGCCCTCACCGGCCATCTGAAAACCTTCGCCCGCAAAAGCCCCAGCGGTTTGCGCGAACGCCTGGACCTTGCGGCGGTGGTGGACCAGTCGCTGCAACTGCTCGACACCCGGCTGCGCGATGAACAGGTCAGTACCGTGCTGCACCTGACCCGCCCGGCCTGGGTGCGTGGCGATGCGATCCGCCTGGAACAGGTACTGATCAATCTGCTGCGCAATGCCCTCGATGCGATGCAGGATAAACCCTGCAAACGCCTGGAAATTCGCCTCGAAGCCGACGAACAATTGTGGCGCCTGAGCGTGATCGACAACGGTGGCGGCATCGCCGAAGAGAACCTGTCCAAGGTCTTCGATCCGTTCTTCACCACCAAACCGGTGGGCGACGGCCTGGGGATCGGTTTGGCCGTATCCTTTGCCATCGTTCACGAATCCGGCGGGCGCCTGAGTGCCGACAATCATGACAAAGGCGCCGTGTTCACCGTGACCTTGCCCATCGACCTGGAGGTGCATGAACCATGCTGAACTCAGTGATCGTGGTCGACGACGAAAGCAGCATCCGCAGTGCCGTCGAGCAATGGTTGAGCCTGTCGGGTTTCGAGGTGCAGTTGTTCAGCCGCGCCGACGAGTGCCTGGCGCAGTTGCCCAGGCATTTTGCCGGGGTGATTCTCAGCGACGTGCGCATGCCCGGCATGACCGGCCTGGAACTGCTGGCCGAGGTGCAACGCCGGGATGCCGATTTGCCGGTGATCCTGCTGACCGGTCACGGCGATGTGCCGATGGCCGTCGAGGCCATGCGCGACGGCGCCTACGATTTCCTCGAAAAACCCTTCAGCCCGGAAACCCTGCTCGGCAGCCTGCGCCGCGCCCTCGACAAACGCCGGCTGGTGCTGGAAAACCGCGCGTTGCACGAGCAGGCGGACAACCGCGCCAAGCTGGACGCCACGCTGCTCGGCGTGTCCCGGGGTTTGCAGACCCTGCGTCGACAGGTTTTGGACCTGGCAGCACTGCCGGTCAACGTGCTGATTCGCGGCGAAACCGGTAGCGGCAAGGAACTGGTCGCGCGTTGCCTGCACGACTTCGGGCCGCGGGCCGACAAGCCCTTTGTCGCACTCAACTGCGCCGCCATCCCCGAGCAATTGTTCGAGGCCGAGTTGTTCGGTCACGAGAGCGGCGCGTTCACTGGGGCGTCCGGCAAGCGCATCGGCAAACTCGAGTACGCCGACGGCGGCACGCTGTTTCTCGATGAAATCGAAAGCATGCCGTTGGCCCAGCAAGTGAAATTGCTGCGGGTATTGCAGGAGCAAAAGCTTGAACGGCTGGGCTCGAACCAGAGCATCCGCGTGGATTTGCGCATCATTGCCGCGACCAAGCCGGACCTGCTCGACGAAGCGCGGGCCGGACGTTTTCGTGAAGACCTGGCTTATCGTTTGAACGTCGCTGAACTACGCCTGCCACCCTTGCGCGAACGCCGCGAAGACATACCCTTGCTGTTCGAATCCTTTGCCCAAAACGCCGCCGAACGCCTGGGACGCAAATTTCCACCGTTGAGCGGCGCGCAGTTGAGTCACCTGTTGAGCCACGACTGGCCGGGCAACGTGCGCGAACTGGCGAACGTCGCCGAGCGTCAGGTATTGGGGCTCGGTGAGCCGGAGCCCTTGGGCATCGAGCCCGGCCAGTCACTGGCGGCTCAGCAGGAAGCGTTCGAGGCGCAATGCCTGCGTGCGGCACTGACCCGGCACAAGGGCGATGTGAAAGCGGTGCTCGAAGAACTGCAACTGCCGCGCCGGACCTTCAATGAAAAGATGCAGCGGCATGGGTTGAGCCGAGAGATGTTCCTGCAAGAAAACTGAGTTTCGCAGTGCCCGTTCTGGCCCCATCGCGAGCAAGCTCGCTCCCACAGGGGATCTGTGTGCGCCGAACATTGTGTGAGCGAGATTGCTCGCGATGGGGCCGGCAAAGGCAATGCACCCACTCCCGATAAGCAATTTTCCGCTCACCACCCGCCGCATATGAGCGGATTTCCGCGCACTGAAACACCCTCCCCCCTCTAAACCGGCCCTCTCCCCGTTGGCACAGCTCCTGCTATAGCCCTGGCAGGCTGCGTTTAATCGCGCTCCACAAAAACAATTAAATGAAGGATCCTTCAATGGATAACTCCAACGCCCTGCCCCTTGGGTCGGCTGCCACGCCGGCTAAAGAAAGAACCACCGCCAGTCGCATCAAATCGATTTTCAGCGGTTCTGTCGGCAACATGGTCGAGTGGTACGACTGGTACGTCTACGCCGCCTTCTCCCTGTACTTCGCCAAGACCTTCTTCCCCAAAGGCGACACCACCGCCCAACTGCTCAACACCGCCGCGATCTTCGCCGTGGGCTTCCTGATGCGTCCGATCGGTGGCTGGCTGATGGGTCTGTATGCCGACAAAGTCGGGCGCAAAAAAGCCCTTATGGCCTCGGTGTACCTGATGTGCTTCGGCTCGCTGCTGATCGCGCTGAGCCCAAGCTATGAAGTCATCGGCATCGGCGCGCCGATCCTGCTGGTGTTCGCGCGCTTGCTGCAAGGCCTGTCGGTGGGTGGCGAATACGGCACCTCCGCCACTTACCTCAGCGAGATGGCAACCAAGGAGCGTCGCGGTTTCTACTCCAGCTTCCAGTACGTGACCCTGATCTCCGGCCAGCTCATCGCTTTGGCGGTGCTGATTGTCCTGCAGAACTTCCTGACCACCGAGGAGCTCTACGCCTGGGGCTGGCGCATCCCGTTCGCCATCGGCGCGCTGTGTGCCGTGGTTGCGTTGTACCTGCGTCGCGGTATGGAAGAGACCGAGTCCTTCACCAAGAAAGAAAAAGCCAAGGAAAGCGCGATGCGCACCTTGATGCGTCACCCCAAGGAACTGATGACCGTGGTCGGCCTGACCATGGGCGGTACCCTGGCGTTCTACACCTACACCACCTACATGCAGAAATACCTGGTGAACACCGTCGGCATGAGCATCTCCGACTCCACCACCATTTCCGCTGCCACGCTGTTCCTGTTCATGTGCCTGCAACCGATCATCGGCGGGCTGTCGGACAAGATCGGTCGCCGGCCGATCCTGATTGCCTTCGGCATCCTCGGGACACTGTTCACCGTGCCGATCCTCACCACCCTGCACACCATCCAGACCTGGTGGGGCGCGTTCTTCCTGATCATGGCGGCGCTGATCATCGTCAGCGGCTACACCTCGATCAATGCGGTGGTAAAAGCCGAACTGTTCCCGACCGAAATCCGCGCCCTGGGCGTGGGCCTGCCGTATGCACTGACCGTCTCGATCTTCGGCGGCACCGCTGAATACATCGCGTTGTGGTTCAAGAGCATCGGCATGGAAACGGGTTACTACTGGTACGTGACCGCGTGTATTGCCGTGTCGTTGCTGGTGTACGTCACCATGAAAGACACCCGCAAGCATTCGCGGATTGTCACTGACTGATAGATAGATCGAAGCTGGCTGTACCGGCCTCTTCGCGAGCAAGCCCGCTCCCACATTCGACCGCGTTCCTTCTGGAACAACCCGGTTAAATGTGGGAGCGGGCTTGCTCGCGAATGGAGCCGACTCGACATCAAGTCAGTTCGGCAACCTCTCGTTTGCCATGCTTGTTCTGCGCGATCAAAGCTCCCTCGCAATCACCACCACAGCCAAATCCAGATTCGGCCCGCTCCCGGAGCGGTGCTGCCGTAGTAAAAATGGGCAAGGGTTTCATGAAAAATCTGTCACCCAGGTAAAAGAGCCGATTAATCACGTGTTAATGCTTGCCGCCCAACCTTTAACGGCCTGATCGATTCATTGCGATGCGCTCACTCAGTCCTTGAAAGCGAAAAAGCCTGACGGCCTTAACATCCAATTAATCGATAAGTAGCAGGATTTAATTGCGAAATTTAATCGATATATCTGGCGTCTTGGCTTTTTTCACAAAACGCCAACGAGACGGGAGTCACCACCATGAAAACCAAACTGATCCTTGCCCTGGCCCTTTCCGTACTGGCCGCCAACACGTTCGCCGCCGATGGCTACGACAAAACCGGCTCGGCCTCCTTCGAATCCGGTGCCAGCGCCGCCATCGAACGCAGCCACTCGGGAACCTATGCCTCGGACGGCTTCGATAAAACCGGCACCGCGGGCGCTGTCGCTGCCGACGGTTTCGACAAAACCGGTAGCGCTGAAGCTATCGGCTGATCGTGGAGGGAAACTCACAGCCCGGCTTCGGCCGGGCTTAGTCGTTTCTGGGGTAAAGCAAATTTCAGGGTTGGCCGAAGAACCTGTGGGAGCGAGCTTGCTCGCGATGACTGACATTCAGTCGACATCTATGCTGAATGTCAGTCCGCAATCACGAGCAAGCTCGCTCCCACAGGGCTCTATATCAGACTGGAAATCAGCGTCTGGCCCTAGCACTATGTCCGCTCTTCAAATGTTGCCCTCTGGAACATTTCCCATGCCCGACGACATCCACTTCTACGAACCCGCCAACGGCCACGGCCTGCCCCACGATCCGTTCAACGCCATCGTCGGCCCGCGCCCCATTGGCTGGATTTCTTCACAGGATGCCGAGGGCCGCTTGAACCTGGCGCCCTACAGCTTCTTCAACGCCTTCAACTACATCCCGCCGATCGTTGGTTTTTCCAGCGTCGGACGCAAAGACAGCCTGAACAACATCGAACAAACCGGCGAGTTCGCCTGGAACCTGGCCACGCGGCCGCTGGCCGAGGAGATGAACCAGAGCAGCGCCATGGTCAAGCCTGAGGTCAACGAGTTCGAACTGGCCGGGCTGACGACCGCTGCCTCGAAAATCATTCAGGTGCCGCGGGTGGCCGAGAGCCCGGTGTCCTTCGAATGCAAGGTCACGCAGATCATCCAGCTGCAACGGGCGGACGGCAATGTGGTGCCGAGCTGGCTGATCCTCGGCGAAGTGGTCGCCGTGCATATCGCCAAATGGCTGTTGAAGGATGGGGTATACGACACCGCCGCGGCAGAACCGATTCTGCGCGGCGGCGGGCCAGCGGATTATTTCCAGCTGGGGCCTGAGGCGTTATTCAAGATGTACCGCCCGGGGCGGTGAGAATCACCAGAGCAGGTCGGTGTTTTCCTTGACGTCCTTGAGACGGGCCAGCTCCTTGGCGGCCGCATCATCGGCCTCGTGAGCGGTCTTGAAGGTCTGGCCTTCCAGCACTTTGTGAAAACGCGGAGCGCCGGAACCACCCAGCGCTTTGACGGCGATAGCGGCGTGGTAACCACCCTCGCCCGGTACTACAGCAGAAACAGCTTCGAAGTGATCAAAGGCTTTACGTGCCATGTCGCGAGTCCTGGCTGGTTGAGAATGCCGTCATTAAACCCTCAACCGGCCAGTTTGTGTACCGCGACTGCGGACTGCCCCAGGGCCTGCGCCGCCGAGACATCCTTGAAGGTGTGGAAATCCAGACTGTTGACCACCAGCTCCTGCACCAGCTCGGCAAAAATCTCCATCGCCGGCGTGCTGAAGTACGCGGTCATGGCCTGTTGATTGCTCCAGAAACCGGACACCAGCCACAGTTCCGGGTCGCACTGCGAATGCTGCAAGGCAAAGCTCAGGCAGCCTGGCGCTGCGCGGGATGGTTCGATCAGGGCGCTGAGGCGCACACCGAGTTCCGTCGAACGCCCGGCGCGCGCTCGAACGAAGGCCATATGACTGACGGGGATTTGCGTGGACATGTTCAACCCTCCCGGGGAGTCGCGTGGCAGCCGGGGGACGGGCTGCGACAGGATCAAAGGTTAAGGGCCGCGACGCCTGTCTCGTTAGTCGATTCCTGCCGGCGCGTTGCACAATCCTGCGAAACTGCATCGCCAGCCTGTAACAAGCTGTAAAACCCTGTCACGGTTCTGCCACACGAGTTTCAAGCAAGTTCTTGCGGCACAAGGCTCTAGTGGCTACACCGCCGGTCGACCCCGAGCAGAATCAGGCAAGCATCTGACAGGATGTGTCTACCGCTGCCACTTGCACAAACTTATGCTCTGCTCCATTCCTTCCATGCCTTGCCGAGGATGCCTCGCATGTCGTCGCTCGATCACTTTCAAGCCCCGCTGGACACCGACATGGAAAAGCAGCGTGCGGAACTGGCGGCGATCATTCGCCGCAACACCGCCGAAGATGGCAGTTATGCCACGGCCATCGGCTCGCTATTCATGTCACGCCACAGCCAGTCCCACGAGTTCGCCCCGGTGCTCGCGCAACCGGCGCTGTGCATCATGGCCCAGGGGCGCAAGGAAGTTCAGTTGGCCAACGAGTACTTCAACTACGACCCGTTGAACTACCTGGTGGTCTCGGTCTCGATGCCGCTCAGTGGACGGGTGGTGGATGTCTCGCCTGAGGAACCGATCCTGGCCTTGCGCCTGGACATCGACCCGGCGGAAATCACCGCACTGATCGCCGACGCCGGGCCTCTCGGCGTGCCTTCCCGGCCGACCGGGCGCGGGCTGTATGTCGAAAAACTCGACACCGCCATGCTTGATGCGGTGCTGCGTCTGGCACGGTTGCTGGACACGCCAAAAGACATCGCCATGCTCGCGCCGCTGATTCGCCGGGAGATCCTCTATCGCCTGTTGCGCAGCAAACAGGGGCATCGGCTGTACGAAATCGCCATCGCCAACAGTCAAAGCCATCGCATCAGCCAGGCGATCAAATGGCTCAACAGCAATTTTGAACAGCCGTTGCGCATTGATGATTTGGCCAAGGAAGTGAACCTGAGCGTGTCGACGCTGCATCACCGCTTCAAGGCGATGACGGCGATGAGTCCGTTGCAGTATCAGAAGCAGTTGCGCCTGCAGGAAGCACGGCGGTTGATGCTGGCCGAAGGGCTGGAAGCTTCGGCGGCGGGGTATCGGGTCGGGTATGAAAGTCCGTCGCAGTTCAGCCGGGAGTACAGCCGGTTGTTCGGGGCTCCGCCGTTGCGGGATCTGGCGCGGTTGCGCTTGTCGGTCTGATCCGGCTTTTTTGCAGCCAGTACCGGCCTCATCGCGAGCAGGCTCGCTCCCACATTGGATCTCCTGCGAACACAATACTTGTGAACACTTCAGATCAACTGTAGGAGCGAGCCTGCTCGCGATGAGGCCAGTGAGGCCAACATCAAATCCGGATCAGGCCCCAAGTACCCGGCAGGCCTCCACCGGCAAGGTCACCGACACCGGGTGACCAACACTCAGGCCAAAGCCCTGGCAAGGCGTGCTCAGCGCGGTAAACGACACCCCGGAACACTCCACCGTGGTCTCGATGGTCGCGCCGATATCGCGCACGAAGGTCACTTTGCCCAGTAGACGGTTGCCCGCTGTCGCCTGCGGAGCCGACAGTTGCAGGTCTTCCGGGCGAATCAGCATCTTCACCTTTTCACCGGCCACAATGCTGCTGCAGATCGGTACTTGCAGCGCATCGCCGCCCGGCAAGCTGACCTTGCCGTTACCCAGCACCGTGGCCGGGAAGATGTTGCCCGAGCCGATGAAATCCGCGACGAACTCGTTGGCCGGGTGCCGGTAGATCTCGATCGGCGTGCCCACCTGCTGCACCTTGTGCTCACCCAATACGACCACGATATCGGCCATGGTCATGGCCTCGCGCTGGTCGTGGGTCACCATGATGGTGGTGATGTTCAGGCGTTGTTGCAGTTGACGGATTTCCACCTGCATCGACTCGCGCAGCTTGGCGTCCAGCGCCGACAACGGTTCATCGAGCAGAAGGATTTTCGGGTGCGAGGCAATCGCCCGGGCAATCGCCACGCGCTGGCGTTGGCCGCCGGACAGCTTGGCCACCGGACGATTGATCATCGCTTGCAGCTGGATCAGTTCCAGCAACTCCACCACCCGCGCCTGCTGGTCAGCCTTGCTGACCCCGCGCAGTTTCAGCGGATAGGCGATGTTCTCGCCCACAGTCATGTGCGGAAACAACGCCAGGGACTGGAACACCATGCCGAAGTTGCGCAGGTGCGCCGGGGTGTTGCCGATGTCTTCGCCGTCCAGGCGGATCTCGCCGCCGGTCAGGGTTTCAAGGCCGGCGATCATGCGCAGCAAAGTGGTTTTGCCGCAGCCCGAAGGGCCGAGGAAACACACCAGTTTGCCCTCGGGCAAATGCAGGTTCACATCCGTTACCGCGCAGGCCGAGCCGTAATGTTTCTCGACGTTTTCCAGAATCAGACCAGACATGTGAATCACCTCAAGAATAATGGTTCTGGCTGGAGGTTGCCGAGCGAAGATCAGGCAAGGCAAAAGTCTGCGAAGAAGCGGAGTTGACTTTAGTCAATGAGCATTCTGAGCTGACTTTTAACGCAGCATGATCGAGCGCAGGCACCTCCAGGCAGAAGCTAGAACGAAACGCCACCTTCACCGACTAGCTTCTCCAGCGCCCAGATCAGGACGAAGTCGATCAGCACGATCAGCACGGCAAACGAAAATACGGTTGGGTCGAGCGAAGACACGGTGCGGCTGTACATCCAGATCGGCACGGTCATGACGTCGATGGTGTAGAGGAAATAGGTCACGGTGAATTCGTTGAACGAGACGATGAACGCCAGCAGCATGCCCGCCAAGATCCCCGACTTCATCAACGGCACTACCACATCGACAATCGCCCGCAGCGGTGAAGCACCGAGCATTTGCGCGGCCTCTTCGACTTCGCTGCCGATGGAGAGCATAGCCGCCGTGCAGTTCTTCACCACGAACGGCAACGCGAGGATCACGTGGGCAATCACCAGGCGCGAGGTGGTCATCTGGAACGGCAGGCTGTCGAACACCAGCAGCAACGCCAGCCCCAATACCACCATCGGGAACACCAGTGGCAACGACATCAATTGCAGGGCCACGGCCTTGCCACGGAACTCGCAACGGGTCAGGGCATACGCCGCCGGCACCGCGATGATGGTCGCGAAGACCATGGTCAGGCAGGACACCATCAGGCTGGTGGACATGGCTTTGCCCAGGCTCAGCACATCGCTGGCGTCCGGCGACACGAAGGTGTGCCAGGCGGCCTTGTACCATTGCAGGCTGTAGCTGCTCGGCGGGAAGTCGAGGTTCGACGCGCCGCTGAACGACATGACGATCATGGTCAGGATCGGCAGTACCGCCAGCAGCAGGATGAAGCCCGAAAGGATGCCGGCAAACTTGCCGGTATCACCCGGCAACAGCGACTGGCGCTTCTTGATCAGGGTACTCATTGCGAAGCCTCCAGCATGCGGCGACGACGGCCAGTGATGTATTCGGACAAGGTCATGATCGCGAGGGTGGTGACGATCAGCACCACACCGGCAGCGGATGCGGCGGGCCAGTTCATCAGCGGGGCGATCTGGTCATGCACCATCACCGCCAGCATCGGCACGCGCCGGCCACCGAGCAGCAAGGGCACCACGAAACTGCTGGCGTTGTAGGCGAACACCAGGGTCGCACCGGTAATGATCCCCGGCAGACTCATCGGCAATACCACCTGGCGGAACACCTGGAAGCGACTGGCGCCGAGGGTGGCGGCAGCTTCTTCGTAGCTGCGGGCGACACCGCGCATGGCGCTGGCAATCGGCAACACGGCCAGCGGGAAGGCGGTTTGCACCAGGCCCATCAACACACCGTTCTGGTTGTACAACAGCATGATCGGGCGCTTGATCAGGCCCAGGCCCATCAGGGTCTGGTTGAGCATGCCACCGGGGCCGAGGATCACCAGCCAGCCGTAGCTTTGCAGCAGCAGGTTGACCAGCAATGGCAGCAACACCGCCGCCAGGAAGATCCGCCGCACGAACGGCGAGGTCAGGCGCGACATGGTGTAGGCCACCGGGATCGCCAGGATCACTGCGATCACCGCGCTGATCAGCGCCAGGCGCAGGGTCAGCATCAGCGACTTGAGGTAATAGGGTTCCAGCAACTGGGCGTAACTGGCCAGGCTGAACCCGGACCATTCCGCGCCTTTGGTGCCCACGCTCATGCGCAGTACCAGGAGGCTCGCGGCAATCAGTACGCCAAGAAACAGCATCGACGGCGAGAGGAAAAGCCAGGCGCGCGTCGTTGGCGAAACACCCCGAGCGGCGCGCACGGGGGCGGCACTCACCGGATGAGTCAGAGGTTGGTGTTCCATAGCAAAGGGTCTCGTCAATGGAAAGCAGCAAGACTGAGATTGAGCAAGAACCTGTGGCGAGGGAGCTTGCTCCCGCTGGGTCGCGAAGCGGCCCCAATCACTCACCGCGTTGATCCAGATGGATCGCAGTGCCTGGTTTTGCGGCTGCTGCGCAGCCGAGCGGGAGCAAGCTCCCTCGCCACAAAAGATCTTTGAACCTCAGAAATCAGGAAGAAAAGATTTCCGTGTAACGACGAATCCATTGGTCATGCACAGTCGCCAGGAAGGCGTTGTCGTGCATGATCGCCTTCTCGGCAATCTGCTCCGGCGTGAGGATGTACGGGCTCTTGCGTGCTTCGGCGGAGATGATCGCCTTGGCGTTGACCGGGCCGTTATAGATGTCTTCAGCCATCTTGCCCTGCACCAGCGGGTCCAGAGAGTGGTTGATGAAGGCGTAGGCCATGTCGGTATCGCCCGGACGGTTCTTCGGCATTACCGAGAGCATCAGGTCGGTGTAGAAACCTTCCTTCATGCCGAACGTGGCGCCCAGGCCGTAGTTCGGGTCGCGGATCTGTTTCGGGAAGAAGGCCGGTGCGTACAGGCCCCCCATGTCCAGGGAACCGGTGCGGAACAGTTCGGCGATCTGGTTGGGGTTTTCGCCCAGGGTCACCACACGATCTTTCAGCTCGGCGAGTTTCTTGAAGCCAGGCTCGATGTTGTGTTCGTCACCACCGGCCAGTTTGGCGGCGATGATGATCAGGTCCATGGCCTCGGTCCAGTTCGGCGGCGGCAGGAAGATGTTCGGGGCCAGTTCTGGATCCCACAGGGCCGCGTAGCTGTCCGGCGCTTGTTTCTGGGTGCGGGTGCTATAGACCAGGCTGTTGCACCACAGCAGGTAACCGATACCGTGACCATTGGCCCCGGTGCGGTATTTCTCCGGTACATCGACGAGGTTGGGAATGCGGTTGAGGTCGGGTTTTTCCAGCAGGTTGGCGGCGGCCAGACCTTCGGCGCCGACACCTGCCAGGGTGATGATGTCGTACTGCGGACGATCACCGCCGGCCTTGAGCTTGGCGACCATTTCCGAGGTACTGCCGGTGCGGTCGGCGATGACCTTGCAGCCGTACTTGTCTTCGAAGGTCGCGGCGATGTTGCGCAGAGCAGCCAGGCCGGTGTCATCGGACCAGGTCAGCAAACGCAGGGTCTTGCCGGCAAAACGTGTGTCGCTGGCATTGGCTTTGATGAACGGCATGCTCATGGCTGCCGCTGCAACCGAGGCTACGCCCACGGTCTTGATAAATTGACGTCTGTTCAGATCATGCTCGCCCATTACGGACTCCCTTTGTTTTTGTAGGTATGAGGCAGGTCGAAACTGTTGCATCCGCGCGACTGGATCAGCGTTATCCCTCGTATTTTCGGGGGTTTGGCTGAGCCAGCGAGTTCATCCTGAGGTCGTGTAAAACACCTGACTATCGATAAAAACTCATTGAAGCCATGACGCCAGCGCATGCCTCAACAGGAGGCATGTGCTCACCTTTTTCGTGCCTTCAGACCGCCCGGATTACGTGTTTGATTTCCTGGAAAGCCTGCAAGCCCCACGGCCCCAATTCGCGGCCGATGCTGCTCTGCTTGTAGCCGCCCCAGGCGGTCTGCGGGAAGATCACCTGCGGCGCGTTGATCCACACAAGCCCCGCCTGTAAAGCGTTGGCGACGCGGTCGGCGGTTTCGGCATTGCGCGTCACCACACTGGCGACCAGGCCAAACTGGCTGTCGTTGGCCAGGGCAATCGCCTCGGCTTCAGAGGCAAAACTGCGCACGCAGATCACCGGGCCGAAAATCTCTTCACACCACAGCGCACTGTCGAGGGGCACTTCGGTGAACACCGTCGGCTGCAAAAAATATCCGCGCGGCAGGTCGGCCGGGCGATTGCCACCGCAAACCAGCTTGGCGCCGGCGCTCAAACCGCGATCGATGTGACCGAGCACGCGCTGGTATTGCGCCTGATTGACCAGCGCGCCCATTTCCACGTTCGGGTCGAACGGGTCAGCCACGCGAATCGTTTCGGCACGAGCCTTCACTCGGCTCAGGAATTCATCGGCCAGTTCATCGGCGACCAGCACGCGGCTGGTGGCGGAACACATCTGCCCGGCGTTGAAGAAACCACCGCCACAGGCCACTTCCACCGCCAGGTCGAGATCGGCATCGGCCAGCACCAGCAACGACGATTTGCCGCCCAGTTCCAGGCTAACGCCCTTGACGGTTTCCGCCGCCCGTTGCATGACCTGCACGCCGACCGCATTGCTGCCGGTGAAGGAAATTTTCGCGATGCGCGAGTCTGCCGACAGGGGCGCGCCAACCGCGAGGCCAGTGCCGCACACCAGGTTGAACACGCCTGCTGGCAACCCGGCTTCAGCAATGATCGCCGCCAGTTCCAGCTCCGGCAGCGGCGTCACTTCCGAAGGTTTGAGCACCACGCAGCAACCGGCGGCCAGGGCCGGGGCGAGTTTCCACGCGGTGGTGACCATCGGGAAATTCCACGGCACGATCAGGCCGACAACACCACACGGCTCACGGCGCAGGCGAGCGCTGAAGTCGTCGGTCGGCAGCTCAATAGCGCTGTCCTGTTTCGCGTCCAGCCCTTCGGCCAGACCGGCGTAATACTCGAACGTGGCAATCACGTCATCGACGTCGATTGCGGCTTCGAATTGCGGCTTGCCGTTGTTGCTCGACTGCAAGTGCATCAACTTTTCACGATTGGCCTGCACCCCCGTGGCGATTTTGCGCAGGATCGCGCCGCGCTCGGCACCTGTGGTTTTCGACCAGCCGGCGAACGCCTGGGTCGCCGCGCTCACGGCTTGATCAACGGCGCGCTCATCGCCGCCATTGACGGTGGTCAACAGGGCTTCGGTCGCCGGGTTGATCACACGCAGGTGTTCGTTGCCGGCCGACCATTGGCCGTTGATGTACAGGCCATCCAGGGTCGTAGGGAAAGTCATTTCGACACCGCCTGCATCCACTGGGTCTGGTCGATTTCAATCAGGGTCGGACCCTGGCGATCGGTGGCCACACGCAAGGCGCCGCGCAGTTGCTCGACACTGCTGACCGCTTCGGCGGCGCAACCCAATGCCTTGGCCACACCGATGAAGTCCGGGGTGTAGATGTCCACGCCCACCGGCTCGATGGCGCGGTTGACCATGTATTTCTTGATCTCTTCGTAGCCCTGGTTATTCCACAGCAGCACGATCACCGGGGTGCGCGCTTCAACGGCACTGGCCAGTTCCGGCAGGGTGAACTGCAGGCCGCCGTCGCCGATCAGGCACACCACCGGAGGACGCGCGCCACCTTCGACGCGGCCACCCAGCCAGGCGCCAATCGCCGCCGGCAAGGCGTAGCCGAGGGTGCCGTAACCAGTAGACGAGTTGAACCAGCGACGCGGACGCTCCGGGTTGAACGTCAGGTTGCCGGTGTACACCGGTTGGGTCGAATCGCCGACGAACACCGCGTCCGGCAGTTCGTGCAGCACGGTTTCGAGGAAGCGGGTCTGGGCCAGGGTCGGTGCGTCCCAGCTCGCGGCCAGGTCTTCACGCAGACGAGCGGCACGTACTTGCCCCCAATCGTTGCGGCGCTCGGCCAGGGGTTTGTCCGACAGGGCGCTGAGCAAAGCCTGGGCGGCGTTACGCGAGTCGGCCACCAGTGCCACGTGTGGCGGGTAGTTGCGCACGGTCTGGTCCGGGTCGATATCGACGCGCAGCAACTTGCCAGGAATTTCGAAGCCACCGGCGAAGGTCACGTCGTAGTCGGTCTCGGCCAGTTCGGTGCCGATGGCCAGTACCACGTCGGCCTCGGCGACCAATGCACGGGTGGCGACCAGGCTTTGGGTCGAGCCGATCAGCAGTGGGTGGCCGGAAGCGAGCATGCCCTTGGCATTGATGGTCAGGGCGACCGGCGCGTCCAGCAGTTCTGCCAGCTCAGTCAGTTCGACGGCCGCGTCGATGGCGCCGCCACCGGCGAGAATCAGCGGACGCTTGGCGCCGGCCAGCAATTCAGTCATGCGCGACACGGCGCTCGGCGAAGCACCGGCGCGGTCGATGTTGACCGGCAGGCTGCTGAGCAAGTCGTCGGCTTCTTCAACCAGGACATCCAGCGGAATTTCAATGTGCACCGGACGCGGACGGCCCGCCTGGAACAGCGCAAAGGCACGGGCCAACACGCCCGGCAGCTCGGAAGCCGACATCAGGGTGTGGGAGAACGCCGCGACACCGGCGCACAGTGCGCCCTGGTTCGGCAGCTCATGCAGCTTGCCGCGACCGCCGCCCAACTGGCTGCGCGATTGCACGCTGGAGATCACCAGCATCGGGATCGAATCGGCATAGGCCTGGCCCATGGCGGTGGTGATGTTGGTCATGCCAGGGCCGGTGATGATGAAGCACACACCCGGTTTGCCGCTGGTGCGGGCGTAGCCGTCGGCCATGAAACCGGCGCCCTGTTCGTGGCGCGGCGTGACGTGGTTGATGCTCGAACGGGCCAGCCCGCGATACAGCTCCACGGTATGCACCCCCGGAATGCCGAACACCTGCTCGACCCCGTAGTTTTCGAGTAACTTGACCAATACTTCGCCGCACGTCGCCATGTCGTTGCCCTTTTTGTTCGTTTGAGACGCCGGGCGTGCGCTGTGTTTAGATTGGATTTGCAGGCCCGGGAATGGCCTCATTGGAACGGGCGACAGGTAGCCGCAACAATGGATAAAAAGTCATACTAGCCATGTCCTCACGTCATACCTTGGATCCCAATGAAACGACTGCCTCCCCTGCCGGCGCTGCACACTTTTCTGATTACCGCGCAGTGCTGCAATTTCACCCGGGCCGCCGAACAGCTGCACATCACCCAGGGCGCGGTGAGTCGACAGATCGCCGGGCTGGAAGATCATCTGGGTTATGAACTGTTCATCCGCCTGGCCCGAGGCCTGGACCTGACAGCCGAGGGACGGGAATGGCTGCCACGGGTGCAGCAGATTTTCGGCCTGATCGACGAGGCCGTTGAACAGATCGGCGAGAAGCGCGAAACCCTGCAACTCAAGGCACCGACCTGCGTCATGCGCTGGTTGCTGCCGCGTCTGTTGCAATGGCAACGGGAACGCCCGGACGTACCGGTGGAGCTGACCACCACGGTCAAGCACGGCGTGGATTTTCATCGCGAGCAATTCGATGCGGCGGTGATGTACGGCGCACCGCCGGACGATTCATTGATGTCGCAAAAACTCTTCGACGAACAACTCACGCCGGTGTGTTCCAGACCGATACTCGAAGGCCCTATGCCCCTGCAGGCCCCAGCCGATCTGCAACAGCACCTGCTGCTGCACCCGACCCGCGACGAACGGGACTGGAAAGCCTGGTTGAAAGCCGCGGATGTGCATTTGACCAATGTCGGCAAGGGCCAGCATTTCGAAACACTGGACCTGGCGATGTCGATGGCGTCCCAGGGAACGGGGGTGGCGATTGGCGACTGGTCGCTGATCGGCGATGACCTGAACGCCGGGCGGCTGGTCATGCCATTCGAATTGAAAGTGACGACCGGACTTGCGTATTACCTGGTGTTCCCCGAAAAACCAGGACCTTCGCCGAAGTTGAGGGAATTGATGGGCTGGTTGGTGGAGCAGGCGCAGTCGCGGTAAAACCGTACAACTCTGATGCTCCACCCTGTAGGAGTGAGCCTGCTCGCGATGACGGATTCACATTCAAAATCAATGTTGACTGCTCCACTGCTATCGCGAGCAGGCTCACTCCTACAAATGACCAGTGAACTCAATATCCGACGGTAAACCGCTGCCGCGAATGCTTCGGCGCTTCCACTTCGTCGAGCATTGCAATCGCGTAGTCGGCAAAAGTAATCCAGCTGCGCCCTTCGCTGCTTACCAGCAAATCATCCTGACCGAGGCGGAATTTCCCCGTGCGCTCGCCCTCGACAAATTCGGCCGATGGCGACAGGAAGGTCCAGTCCAGATCCCGCTCTTCACGCAAGCTTGCGAGGAATTCTGCACCGGCGCTGGCCTCTGCCTTGTAAGCCTCAGGGAAACCTTCGCTATCGATCACTCGAGTATCATCGGGCAATAGCAGCGAACCCGCCCCGCCCACCACCAGCAGACGTTTGACCCCGGCTTTTTTCACCGGGCCTACGACTGCGCTGGCAGGCAGCGTGGCGAAATGCGCCGCGCTGATAACCACGTCATGGCCCGCAATTGCAGCTTGCAACGCAGCGGCATCAAGGGCATCGACGGCCTTGCTGACCACACCTTCACGCGGATCTATTTTCGATGTATCGCGGGCAATGGCGGTAACGCTGTGACCGCGACGCAGGGCTTCTTCCAGCAGTTGGCTACCGGCACGACCGGTGGCACCGATGATTGCGATTTTGCTCATGACGTTCTCCAGTGGGTTGACTTGTAACTTGTGCGATCGATGTAACCTTTGTGGCGAGGGGGCTTGCCCCCGTTCGGCTGCGTAGCAGTCGTAAAACCTACTGCATGCGGTGTAGCTGAAGAATGCAGGGGAGCGCTTCGCACTCCAACGGGGGCAAGCCCCCTCGCCACAGGTAATCACTTTCATCTCAAAAGTTGCTTCGGCTTCATGTACTTCCGGTTACCACTTCATCTCGCCCTTGGCGACCTTGGCGCTCAGTTCCAGGGAGCTTTCATCACCCAGGGTCGGAAAGCGTTTCTTCATCGCCGCGATCAGCGCGGCAGAATCCTTGGCCTTGGCGGTTTCCTCGTCGAAGGCCTTGATGTAAGCGGCGGTGAACTGCACGGCGGCCAGGGAGCGATCGCTCTCGCCGAGGTAATGACCCGGCACCACCATCTGCGGTTTCAGGGTTTCAATGGAATGCAGCGTAGCCAACCAATCGGCATGGGACTGTTGCGTTTGCGTGTCAGCCATCCACACGTGAATGTTTTGCGCCACCACGACACCACCGACTACCGCCTTGATCGACGGAATCCACACAAAGCTGCGATCCGGCTGCGGGCCCTCAAGACCAACTACCTGCAACTTCTGCCCTTCAAGGATCAGGCTGTCGCCCTTGAGCACACCCGGCACAATGGTTTTGGCCGGCACGTCGGTGCCCATTTTCGGGCCCCAGAACGCCAGTTTGCCGTCGACGGTTCGTTTGATGTGGTCGACGGTCGGCTGTGAGGCGAGGACTTTGGCCTTGGGGAACGCAGCCGTCAGGGTGTCGAGGCCGAAGTAGTAATCCGGATCGCCATGGCTGATGTAGATGGTGGTCAGTTGCTTGCCGCTGGCGCGGATTTTTTCCACCACCTGTTCGGCCTGGGATTTGCCGAATTGCGCATCCACCAGGATCGCTTCTTTCTCGCCGCTGACCAGTACCGAGGTCACTGGGAAGATGGCTTTTTCGCCGGGATTGTAGACATCCAGCGTCAGGGTCGAGGCGGCTGCATGGGCGGAGAAACCGAGGGCGGCGACCGCCAGCACAATGCGCTTTAAAGTGGTGAAACCGATCATCTGTTGCTCCGTTGTCCAAATGCCTTGCTTGGCGATGGAACAGAGCTTAGTTGCCTGAGTCAGTACAAAAAATGCGATGCTTGAACATAGTTTGTTTCTGAAAGCGGGCAAATCATGGATCGTCTACAAGCAATGCGCGTGTTCGTCACGGTGGTCGACCTCGGCAGCCAGTCGGCCGCCGCCGATCATCTGGAGCTGTCGCGGCCGGTGGTATCGCGGTATCTGGCGGAACTGGAAGACTGGGTCGGCGCGCGCCTGATGCATCGCACCACGCGCAAGTTGAGCCTGACCGCCGCCGGCACCGAGATCCTGCCCCGCTGTCGGCAGATGCTCGACTTGTCCACCGACATGCAGGCCGCCGTCAGCGAACCGGATGACGCACCGCGCGGCCTGCTGCGGATAAGCGTCAGCACCTCCTTCGGCCAGGCGCAACTGGCCGATGCCATGGCTGCGTATGTCCGACGCTACCCCGGCGTCAGCATCGACATGCAGATGCTCGACCGCACCGTGAACCTGGTGGATGAGCGCATCGACCTGGCGATCCGCACCAGCAACGACCTGGACCCGAACCTGATTGCCCGCCGCCTGACGGTTTGCCGCTCGGTGATCTGCGCGTCCCCCGCTTACTTGCGCGAGCATCCGGCGCCGCAACGGGTCGAGGACCTGAGCCAGCACAATTGCCTGACCCACTCCTACTTCGGCAAAAGCCTGTGGCATTTCGAGCAGGACGGCGAGCAGGTTTCAGTACCGGTGCAGGGCAACATCAGCGCCAACGAGGCCAGCACGCTGCTGCGTGCAACGATCGCCGGCGCCGGGGTGGCGATGCTGCCCACGTACCAGGCCGGCGTGTACATCCACAGCGGCGAATTGATTCGCCTGCTGCCGACGGCCGAACCCCGGCAAATGAACGTGTATGCGGTATATGCCTCGCGCAAACACATGCCGGCGGCGTTGCGCAGCTTGCTGGATTTTCTGGTGGTGAGGTTTCCCGAAGAACCGGAGTGGGATATCGGGTTGTGAATGGAAACCCTGTGGGAGGTATCAGGGTTCTGAATGTCGCGGTACATCCATAACGTGCTTTGCTGGTAACTCACCCGCGCTGACCTATGCTCAAAGTAATACCGAAAGGTATTCGTTCAGAGGTCAACGCCATGAACATCAAAACAAGAAGATACCTCGCGATTTTCATCACCTGTGCGGTCACGCTCGGGCTATACGGAGCTGCGGCCTGGCGCGTCGAGCAACTGCGCAACCTGCCCCGTGAATACGCGAGCTGCAACTTCGAGCGCTGTATCCCCCACAACGCCACCCTCAACGCCCTCCGCTAACGAAGGGGGTCAGGCTTCGTTGTCCTGATCGGCCTTCAAGCGGTCGCGAAACGCCTTGGGCGAAATCCCCACACGACGCCGGAACAGGCGCGTGAAGTTGGTCGGATCGGAAAACCCCAACACGTCGGACATTTCATAAATGGTCATGCTGGTGTAGGTCAGCAAACGCTTGGCCTCCAGCAATTGCCGTTCGTGCATGATCTGCAACGCCGGTTGCCCCGCCAGCTCACGGCAGGTGCCGTTGAGGTGGGACACGGAAATCCCCAGTCGGTGCGCCAGGTCCTCGACCTTGACGTGCTGGCGATAGGTCTCTTCCACCAGCTGAATAAACCCGTTGAGGTATTCCCGGGCCCGCTGCGGTCGCGCCATGGCGGTGCGGCGCTGGATCACCTGGCGACTGACCCACACCACGATCACACTGACCAGCGAATGCATGAGCATTTCCCGCGCCGGTTGATGGCTGGTGTATTCGTTCTGCAAGGCGCTGAACAGGCTGTTGAGGTACTCGGCGTCCTTGCCTGCCGGGTAGCTTTCGGACTGGGCCAGGGCATTGACCGATTGCCCCAACTGCATCTGCAGGTGGGCGATCAGCGGCGCGGCCAGGGTCACGACAAACCCTTCCACGTCCTCGGAAAAGCGAAAGCCGTGCACCGACAGCGGTGGCAGGATCTGGATGGCCGGTTCCACCAGTTGCGTACGCTTGCCTTCGATTTCAAGCTCGGCCTGACCTTTGAACACGAAGAGCAACTGGCACAAATCAGCGTGGCGGTGAGGTTTGATTTCCCAATGATGTTCGCGACTGCGTTTGGAAATGGTTTCACAGTGCAGCAAGTCCGGGGTCGGCCAATCCAGGCTTTCACCGTAGAGCTTGAACACCGGAATCGAAGGCAGGTCAGGCTTGTTCATCACTTCAATCCAGGCCTCGGAGTAGATGACGGGCGATAATCGCACCGATTGGCAGAATGTACAGCTATCGGCTCAGTTTTCACCTTCAATTGACAGACTCGCAAGGGAAAAATGCAAGCACTCGATCCATAAAAATAATTCACCGGCCCTGGTCGCGTGAAGCTTGCGAGTCATAAGAACAATGAAAACGCTGAAAACCCAAATCGCCATCATTGGTGCAGGCCCTTCTGGCTTGTTGCTCGGCCAATTGCTGCACAACGCCGGCATCGACACCCTTATTCTCGAACGTCAGGCCCCGGACTATGTGCTCGGCCGAATCCGCGCCGGCGTGCTTGAACAAGGCATGGTAGAGCTGTTGCGTCAGGCCGGTGTGAGTCAGCGCATGGACGCCGAGGGACTGGTCCATGGCGGCTTCGAACTGGCCCTCGACGGACGCCAGGTACACATCGATCTGCACGCCCTGACGGGTGGCAAGACCGTGATGATCTACGGCCAGACCGAAGTCACCCGCGACCTGATGGCCGCTCGTCGGGAGGCCGGCGCGCAGACGATTTATCAAGCCGACAACGTCGTTCCCCATGGCATGAAAACCGACGAAGCGTTTGTCACTTTTGAGAAAGACGGCGAACTGTATCGTCTCGATTGTGACTACATCGCCGGTTGCGACGGCTTCCATGGAGTGGCACGGCAATCGATTCCAGCCGACAGCCTGAAAGTCTTCGAACGGATCTATCCGTTCGGCTGGCTCGGGATCCTGGCCGACACCCCGCCGGCCCACGAAGAGCTGGTCTACGCCCGCCACGAGCGCGGTTTTGCCCTGTGCAGCATGCGCTCGCCGACGCGCACCCGTTATTACCTGCAAGTGCCCGCCAGCGATCATGTGGATAACTGGTCGGATCAACGCTTCTGGGACGAACTCAAGTCGCGCCTGCCACAACAGTTGGCAGACAAACTGGTGACCGGCCCGTCCATCGAAAAAAGCATCGCGCCGCTACGCAGCTTCGTCGTCGAACCCATGCAGTACGGGCGCATGTTCCTGGTCGGTGACGCCGCGCACATTGTCCCGCCCACCGGCGCCAAGGGCCTGAATTTGGCGGCCAGTGACGTCAGCACGCTGTTCAACATCCTGCTCAAGGTTTACCGCGACGATCGCCTTGATCTGCTGGAGAAATACTCGGAAATCTGCCTGCGCCGGGTGTGGAAGGCCGAGCGGTTTTCCTGGTGGATGACCTCGATGCTGCACCGTTTCGATGACCACGATGCCTTTAGCCAGCGCATTGCCGAGTCGGAGCTGGAGTATTTTGTCGGCTCCGAAGCGGGTCGAAAAACCATTGCAGAAAACTACGTCGGTCTTCCTTATGAGGCTATCGAATAGCCTCCTACCGACTTACACTGGCGAGCATTCCCGCTCGCCTTGCCTCGTGCGGGTCAATCACCGCCCGCAGGTTTTCCCGTGACCAATCTCCACCAGCCTGAAACGCCCAAACCCGCCATCCGCAGCGTGCTGATCGCCCTGATGCTGGCGATCTTTCTCGGCGCGCTGGACCAGACCATCGTCGCTGTTTCGATGCCAGCCATTTCCGCGCAATTCAAGGACGTCAGCCTGCTCGCCTGGGTGATTTCCGGCTACATGGTGGCCATGACCGTGGCGGTGCCGATCTACGGAAAACTGGGCGATCTGTACGGGCGGCGCAAGCTGATGCTGTTCGGCATGGGCCTGTTCACCCTGGCGTCGGTGTTCTGCGGCATGGCCCAGAGCATGGAGCAACTGGTGTTGGCGCGGATCCTCCAGGGCATCGGGGCCGGCGGGATGATTTCGGTGAGCCAGGCGATCATCGGGGACATCGTGCCGCCACGGGAGCGCGGTCGTTACCAGGGCTATTTCAGCAGTATGTATGCCGTGGCCAGCGTCGCCGGCCCGGTGCTTGGCGGCTACATGACCGAATACCTGTCCTGGCGCTGGGTGTTCCTGATCAACCTGCCGCTGGGCCTGGGTGCCTGGCTGGTGGCCCATCGCACGCTAGTGGGCCTGCCGATTCCGCAACGCAAACCGATCATCGATTACCTGGGCACCATGCTGATGATCATCGGGCTCACGGCATTGTTGCTGGGCATCACCCAGGTCGGTCAGGGCCATTCGTGGCGCAGCGCCGAAGTACTGGCGCTGCTGGCTAGTGCGGTGCTGGTGCTGGGGCTGTTCGTCGCCCACGAGCGGCGGGCACGGGAGCCGTTGTTGCCCATGCATCTGTTCGCCAACCGCAACGCGATCCTGTGCTGGTGCACGATTTTCTTCACCAGTTTCCAGGCCATCTCGCTGATCGTATTGATGCCGCTGCGCTTTCAGAGCGTCACCGGCGCCGGTGCCGACAGCGCCGCCCTGCATCTGCTGCCCCTGGCCATGGGCTTGCCGATCGGCGCGTATTTCGCCGGCCGCCGCACCTCGGTGACCGGGCGCTACAAACCGATGATCCTTAGCGGTGCGGCGCTGATGCCTGCCTCGATTATCGGCATGGCGTTCAGCCCGCCCCAGGCGTTCGTCGTGAGCAGTCTGTTCATGCTGCTCTGCGGGATTGCCTCCGGCATGCAGTTCCCCACGTCATTGGTCGGCACGCAGAACTCGGTGGACCAGCGGGATATCGGTGTCGCCACCAGCACCACCAATCTGTTCCGTTCGCTGGGTGGTGCCGTGGGTGTGGCGTTGATGTCGGCGCTGCTGTTGGCGTTGTTGCAGGACTCGAGTTTTGCGCACCTGGCCGACTCGTCGCTGATTGCCGAAGGCAGTTCGGGGAATGTGTTGCTGGACGGTTTGAATGCCGCGCCGGGTGATGCGCAGAACGCCTTGCGTGCCGAATTGTTGCTGACGTTCCGGCATTTGCTGACGGTCAGCGCGGCTGTTTCATTGCTGGGGCTGGCGGCGGCGATTGCCATGCCGAACATGTTGTTGCGTGGGCGTGAGGACAAGGTTCGATAGATAGACCGAGGCGCCTGCATCGCGGGCAAGCCCGCTCCCACAAGTATTGATGTCGTTCACAAAATCTGTGGTCAACACTCAAACCTGTGGGAGCGGCGGTGCGGCGATCCGACTTGCCCGCGATGGCGTCCTCATTGAAACCATATAATCAAGGGCTGTAATACCCGACCGCCACCAGAAAATGCCCGACCTTCTTCAGGTAGGCGTGCTTGTTCTCGACCTTGCCAGTCACCGGGTTTTTCCAGCGGTACTCGTATTCGCCATCATCCTGCTTGGCCATCAACGCCAGAATCGGCTCGCCCACCGGTTTGCCTTCCGGGTCCACGATCTTGCTGAAGTCGGTATTGATCAACCGCAGGTTGGTGCCGTGAGCCACGTAACGCTGGGTGTCCAGGTCGACGACAAATACGTACAGATCATCCTGCAGGTAGCCGCCCTTGAGGGCGTTGATCGCCGTCAGGGTGCCCTTTTCGTCCTTGGCCAGATCGGTGGCCGCTTTGTTCAGCAAGGCCATGGCCTGTTCGGCGGAGGCCCGTGGAAGGTAATAACCGACCGCCAGAATCCGCTGGCCGATGCGCTGGTAGTAGACGTGCTTGCGCTCAACCTTGCCGTCATTCCAGTTCTGCCAGCGATATTCAGCCTGCTGAATGCCATTGCCTTCCGGCACTTTCAGGGCGTCCTTGAAGGTTTTCTGCAAATCCGGCCCAAGCACTTCCGAAACGTCCCGGCCAATCAGCGCCGACGACGGCCCACCACTGGCGAGCATCACGCCCTTGGTGTCGAGCACGAAGACATAACGGTCCTTGTCGACAAACTCACCCTGGCGACTGAACGCCGCCAGGGCCTTGTCGCCATTCTGGTGGTAGTAAGCCAGGGCTTTTTCCAGCAGGGCAATGGCCGCCTTGCTGTCGTCCTTTTCCGTCCCGGCGGCTTGCGCCTGGCCCAGGCACAACAAAAACATGCCGCACAGCAAGGTGAACCTATGCAGAAACCCCATTGCGCATCCCTCGTTCCTGATGGTGTTTCAAGAGCGTAGACGGGATGGGGATATGTACGAATATTCGCCAGAACGTGGTCATAGATTTTTGTGGCGAGGGGGCTTGCCCCCGTTGGGTGGCGAAGCCACCCGGAATCCATTCACCGCGATTCAACAGATTAAATGCGCTACCGGATTTACGACTGCTACGCAGCCGAACGGGGGCAAGCCCCCTCGCCACAGCAAGCTCCCTCGCCACAAATGCTTCTGGAGCAGACAATTACTGTCGGGCGCGCAGTTGCTGTTGAAGGTTCTGGATCTGCGCCTGAAGGGTATTGATGTTGCGGGTGACCTGGCTGCGGAAGGCATCGAACTCGGCCGTGTTGGTCGAGCCCTGTGTGACCGCCGGACGGTTGTCCTGCACGCTCTTGAGCACGATCATGTCTTGTTCAAGACGCTCGATGGCAGCGCTCGGATTGCCTTGCTTCTTCAGTGCGGCAACATCGGCGCCCAGGTTTTTCAACTGTGCATCGAATTTTTCCGAGTCCGACGGGGCACTTTTCAGGGCGGCCAGTTCAGCACTCAAGGCTTTGACCTGGGCCTGCAACTGCGTATTGGCCGTCTGATGTTCGGTGTCCTGGGCAGTCAATTGCACCAGGCGCTTGTCCAGTTCGGTGGTTTGCGCGGTCATTTGTGCCAGTCGCTTGTCCAGGTCCGAGGCCTGGCCGGCAACACCTTGCTGCTGGGCGTTCTGGTCCTGGAGCTTGCTTTCCAGCTGGCGGATTTGCAGCTTCAAGGCCTCGCTGTCGGTGTTGACACTGGTCTGGCTGGCAACAACCTTGCCGGAAATATCCTGCAGGCGCCCTGCCGCTTCCTCACTGATTCGCGCGAAGCTTTCCTGGGTCGCCACCAGTTGCTGTTCCATCAGGGAGATCTGCTGAAAACTCCACCAGGCCAGGCCCGCGAACGCAAAGAACAACGCCCCGACCAACGCCCACAAGGCACCGGTACTCGCCGCCTTGACCTTCACCACCGGCGCCGTGCGCGAATGCACGACCGTGCGGGCGGTGGGCGCAAAGTCGTCATCGAGAACGTCTGCACGCAGGCTCGGTACATCATCGAAGTCGTCGTTGGCATCGTTTCGCATGGACATTGAATCAACCTTAGTGAATCACATAGTGGCTTAATGCCGCGCAGTATAAACCCCACAGCCGCAACCATTGACCCCCAAGCCCGAATCCGGTTCAGTCAGGGATCGTTGTTCGAGCGTCAGCGAACAGCCTGGGCCTTCCACCAGCCACAGAATTCATCGAGCGCCGTCCAGAGACTGACCTTGGGATCGTAATCCAGATAATGCCGGGCGCGGCTGATGTCCAGGGTGAAATTTTTGTTCATGACCTGCATGCCCAGACGCGACAGCGTCGGCTCGGGGCGCCCCGGCCACAACTTGCACACGCCCTCGTTGAGCGCCGCCATGCTGTAGGCCAGGCCGTAGGAACGGTAGCGGGTGACCTGTGGGACTTCCATGTTGCGCATGACGTAATTAACCACGTCCCACAGGGGAATCGGCGTGCCGTTGCTGATGTTGTAGGCCTTGCCCAACGCGGAACCGCTGGCCAGCAAACTGCTGAGCAACGCCTCGTTAAGATTTTGCACGCTGGTGAAATCAACTTTGTTCAGACCGTTGCCGATGATTGCCAGGCGTCCCTTGCGCTGCATGTTCAGCAGACGCGGGAAGATGCTCATGTCTCCGGCCCCAGTGACGAAACGCGGGCGCAGGGCCAAGGTTTCGAGACCGAACTCCTGGGCACCGAAGACTTTTTGTTCGGCCAGGTACTTGGTGGCGGCGTAAGGGTGCTTAAAGTGTTTGGGCACCTGTTCTTCAGTCAGGCCCAGATGATCGCGACCATCGAAGTAGATCGACGGCGACGACAAATGCACCAGCCGCCGAACCCGTTGCTTCAGGCAGGCTTCGACCACGTTCTCGGTGACCTGGACGTTGCCCTGCTGGAAGTCCTGATAGCGGCCCCACAAACCGACGGCACCGGCGCAATGCACCACGGCCTCGACGTCCGAGCACAGCTCGCGCGCCAGTTCCGGGTCGCTCAAGTCACCCTGGATGAACTCGGCTCCCCGGCGTACCAGATGCTCCACGCTCTCGGCCCGGCGACCGTTGACCCGCACGTCCAGGCCCTGCTCCAGGGCAAAACGCGCAAAGCGCCCGCCGATGAAGCCGCTTGCGCCGGTAACCAGAATCTTCATGAATTGCTCCAACAAATGCAGCCACGAGCTTCAAGCTGCAAGCTGCAAGTTAAAAACGGTCCGCAAGCGCTTCACTTGCAGCTTGCAGCTTGACGCTTAAGGCTGCTTCCAAGGCACCAGCCATTGCTTCGATGCGCTGACTAATTGATCGGTGAGCAGCCCCAGCAACTGGCCGCCATTACGCCAATGATGCCAGTACAGAGGCACATCGATCGGCTTATCTGGCAGCAGCTCCTGCAATACCCCCCTTTCCAGTTGCTCGCGCACCTGCAGTTCCGGAACCAGACCCCAGCCCAGCCCGGCCTCCGTCAGACGAATGAAACCTTCGGAGGACGGGCACAAATGGTGTTCGAATCCACCCTCGACGCCGAGGGACGCGAGGTAGCGATGCTGCAGGAAATCGTCCGGGCCAAACACCAGCGCCGGGGTTCGGGCCAACTGATCGGCGCGTACGCCTTGCGGAAAATGCCGGGCAATGAACGCAGGGCTGGCCAGCGCACGGTAACGCATGGCCCCCAGCAACACGCTGCGCGCACCTGCCACCGGCCGCTCGCTGGCGCAAACGCAGGCCGCCACTTCACCGGCGCGCATGCGCTTGAGGCCGACGGTCTGGTCTTCGACCACCAGATCCATCAGCAGATGCTGTTCGGCGCAAAACTCGCCCACCGCCTGCGCCCACCAGGTGGCCAGGCTGTCGGCGTTCAGGGCGATCCGCAGGCGTTCCGGCAGGCCCTCTTCATCCAGCGCCGGCACCAGGCTTTGCAAATCCCGTTCAAGCAATCGCACCTGCTGCACGTGGTTGAGCAACCGTCGACCGATTTCCGTCGGCGTTGGCGGCGTGGCCCGCACCAGCACCGGCTGGCCAACCCGCGCTTCCAGCAACTTGATGCGCTGGGATATCGCCGATTGCGACAAGCCCAGCACTTGGGCCGCCCGTTCAAAACCAGCCTGTTCGACCACGGCGGCCAGGGCAGAAAGCAATTTATAGTCGAACATCAGTTTTCCTAATGAGCGATCAGCAAGATTGGTTTTTCTTATACAGCCTTCACAAGGACAATGACCAGCAAGAACTCTTGAACAAGGATCATCCACATGGCTGGCGAAACTTCATTGGCAACGCTGCTGCGCAGCATGAGCCCGCAACTCAACGCCGGCGAATACGTGTTCTGCACCTTGCGCGACGGCAAGTTGCCCAAGGATCTGGAGATTGTCGGCAGCTTCCGCGAGCAGGAAGGCCTGACCGTGATTCTCGAGCGTTCCCACGCCGAAAAAGCCGGATTCAGCTTCGACTACATCGCCGCCTGGATCACCTTGAACGTACATTCGGCCCTCGAAGCGGTCGGCCTGACCGCTGCATTCGCCACGGCGCTTGGCCAGGCAGGAATCAGCTGCAACGTGATTGCCGGCTACTACCACGACCATTTGTTTGTCGGCCAGGCCGACGCCGACCGAGCCCTGCTAGTGCTGCGGGATCTGGCAGCCAACGCGGAGTAAAAAATCATGTGGCAAAGTTATGTGAACGGGCTGCTCGTGGCCTTCGGCCTGATCATGGCGATCGGCACCCAGAATGCGTTTGTCCTGGCGCAAAGCCTGCGGCGTGAACATCACCTGCCGGTGGCGGCGCTCTGCGTGGCCTGCGACGCCCTGTTGGTGGCCGCCGGGGTATTCGGCCTGGCGACGGTGCTGGCGCAGAATCCGACGCTGTTGGCCATCGCCCGTTGGGGCGGCGCAGCGTTCCTGTTGTGGTACGGCAGCCAGGCACTGCGCCGCGCCTTTTCGAAACAGAGCCTTGAGCAAGGCGAAGGCCAAACCGTACGCTCGCTGCGGGCGGTCATGCTCAGCGCGCTGGCGGTGACCTTGCTCAATCCGCATGTCTATCTGGACACCGTTTTGCTGATCGGCTCCCTGGGCGCACAACAAACCGAGCCCGGCGCTTATGTCGTCGGCGCGGCCAGTGCCTCGCTGCTGTGGTTCTTCACCCTGGCGCTCGGTGCGGCATGGCTGGCACCGTGGCTCGCCCGGCCCAGCACCTGGCGAATACTCGATCTGTTGGTGGCTATGATGATGTTTGCCGTAGCGCTGCAGTTGATCGCGACCAGCTGATTCGCGGAACCTCTATTCCACACAGTTGTTGCGTGGTTATGCCGCCCCCCCGGTGCTATGATCCGACTCCCTGCGCCGCAAAGAGTACAAACTCCCCGGCGCTTGTCTGGCCGCCCGTGATCGGCCTTGCGCTCACCGCAACTGACCTGATTAGGAGAATCATCATGGCTTTCGAATTGCCGCCACTGCCGTACGCACACGATGCCCTGCAGCCGCACATCTCCAAGGAAACACTGGAGTTCCACCACGACAAGCACCACAACACCTACGTCGTGAACCTGAACAACCTGGTGCCAGGCACCGAGTTCGAAGGCAAGACCCTGGAAGAAATCGTCAAGACTTCCTCGGGCGGTATCTTCAACAACGCCGCTCAGGTCTGGAACCACACTTTCTACTGGAACTGCCTGGCGCCAAACGCCGGCGGTCAACCAACCGGCGCTCTGGCTGAAGCCATCAACGCGGCTTTCGGTTCGTTCGACAAGTTCAAGGAAGAGTTCAGCAAGACTTCCATCGGCACCTTCGGTTCCGGTTGGGGCTGGCTGGTGAAGAAGGCTGACGGTTCCCTGGCCCTGGCCAGCACCATCGGCGCCGGCAACCCGCTGACCAACGGCGACACCCCGCTGCTGACCTGCGACGTCTGGGAACACGCTTACTACATCGACTACCGCAACCTGCGTCCAAAGTATGTCGAAGCGTTCTGGAACCTGGTCAACTGGAAGTTCGTGGCTGAGCAGTTCGAAGGCAAAACCTTCACCGCTTAAGCTCGACGCCAGTCAAAAGAACCCGGCTTTTTAGCCGGGTTTAATGAGATGGTCAGCCTGACCGAGAAGCCCTGCAGGTTTACGCTTGCAGGGCTTTTCTCGTTTTCGGGCGAAATCACTCGCCATGACGTTGGCCGAAGCCAATGACTCACAAGCGTGGGCCAGCAGGGATTCGGTATCCATATCCGGGACGATCATGAACATGGTGTTGGGGGTGTAGGGTTTGGTGGTGTTGTAGGGGGGATCGGGGATTAATTTGTCCATAAAACCATTCCTCTAGCGCTGGGGCCACCACTAGCCGTTTCTCACGCGGTGAAGAGGTGGCAGCTATGTGCGAGGTGAGAAACCGGTATGGACACCCGGACCAGACCTAAGTCTGCCCGCACACAGCCGCCATGACGCATTTACAGACAGCGGACTAGCTGGCGGCGATTATGCGTGCACAGGTTCTGGATGACCATAAGTAGCCGGGTTCTCACACCCGATCGCTGAGTTTTCAGCGACAGCCAAAGGCTATTGAGTCCGCTTCCGACGGGCAACCTGAAAACTGCGTGGGAAACTTCTGGCGCTTTCCTACACCGCTCTAACTCGCAAAAACGTAACGCGGAGCGTCTCTGGCAGCATTCCCACGCGGGAGCGTGGGAACGATCAGCTTAGAGGCGTGGGAGATTGGTCGGCTGTCAGGCCGCCATCGCGAGCAAGCTCGCTCCCACAGAAAAGCAAAGGCAGACCAGCGTACACCCACGCTTCTCACCACTCATCAGGCCGAGCGTTAGCTCGCCTGCAGCTCTTGATCTTGATCCACCCGCCCCCTCGGCAGGCTGAGCGGAGGTGTTCATCCGGGGATTGGCGCGCAGCGCCGTTCGACGCAGTCGAACTCATTGCATAAAGGTCGAAGCGAAGCCGACCGGAGGGCAATGCCCCCGGATGAATACCGCAGCGAAGGAACCCCGAGCCTTAGCGAGGGGCCGTACGTAAGGGGCGAGACCTTTTGGTTACTTTTGGGGCGTTTGCCAAAAGTGACCCGCTGTAAGAGCGGAACCATAAGCCGCCGTTACCGAAGAAATGGATATGTCCCTCTCCGTTGAAATTCCAAAACAACCTACCGAATCCAAGGCATTTTCCGACGATGAAACAAGCCTTGCGGCCCTTGCTCCCCCGCCGCGGACGACTAACATCAACAAAAGGAAAATATCTCCACCCCCGCCCCTCAAGTTGAAGGACTCGACAACCGACACAGTACTAATAGGCTAACTCGCCAGGACAACTGCAAATCGGCCAAGCAGCAGGCAAAATCCCCCGAGGATGATTGTCCCTTTGACTGCCATCACGGGATTGCCAATACTCATGGCAACTTGATGCTACCCGCACGGAACAAGGAATAACCCTTTGAAGCTGGAACTCAAGAACAGCTTGTCGGTGAAGTTGCTCCGGGTCGTACTCCTGTCGGCATTGATCGTCGGCGTGGTCTTGAGCTGCGCGCAGATTGTGTTCGATGCCTATAAAACACGCCAGGCCGTCGCCAGCGATGCCGAACGCATCCTCGACATGTTTCGCGACCCTTCGACCCAGGCCGTCTATAGCCTGGACCGGGAAATGGGCATGCAGGTGATCGAAGGCCTGTTTCAGGACGAAGCCGTACGCCAGGCCTCCATCGGCCATCCCAACGAAGCCATGCTCGCGCAAAAAACCCGCGAATTGCAGCACTCCAACAGTCGCTGGCTGACCGACCTGATTCTTGGCAAGGAACGCACCTTCACCACCCAGCTGGTCGGCCGCGGGCCCTACAGCGAGTATTACGGCGACCTGAGCATCACTCTCGATACCGCCAACTACGGCCAAGGATTCATTGTCAGCTCGGTGATCATCTTCATCTCGGGCGTCCTGCGCGCACTCGCCATGGGGCTGGTGTTGTATCTGGTCTACCACTGGCTGCTGACCAAGCCGCTGTCGCGGATCATCGAGCACCTCACGGAAATCAATCCGGATCGTCCCAGCGAGCACAAGATCCCGCTGCTCAAGGGGCACGAGAACAACGAACTGGGCATCTGGATCAACACCGCCAACCAGTTGCTCGAATCCATCGAACGCAATACCCATCTGCGCCACGAAGCGGAAAACAGCCTGGTGCGCATGTCCCAGTACGATTTCCTGACGGGGCTGCCGAACCGGCAGCAATTGCAGCAGCAACTGGACAAGATCCTAATCGACGCCGGCAAGTTACAGCGCCGGGTCGCGGTGCTGTGTGTCGGTCTCGATGACTTCAAGGGCATCAACGAGCAGTTCAGCTACCAGACCGGCGACCAGTTGCTACTGGCCCTGGCCGATCGCCTACGCGGTCATAGCGGTCGCCTCGGCGCCCTCGCCCGCCTCGGTGGCGACCAGTTCGCCCTGGTCCAGGCCGATATCGAGCAGCCCTACGAAGCCGCCGAGCTGGCGCAAAGCATTCTCGATGACCTGGAAGCGGCGTTTGCCCTCGACCATCAGGAGATACGCCTGCGCGCCACCATCGGCATCACCCTGTTCCCCGAGGATGGCAACAGCACCGAGAAATTGCTGCAGAAGGCCGAGCAGACCATGACGCTGGCCAAGACCCGTTCGCGCAACCGCTATCAGTTCTATATCGCCAGCGTCGACACCGAAATGCGTCGCCGCCGCGAGCTGGAAAAAGACCTGCGCGATGCGTTGATCCGCAATCAGTTCTACCTCGTCTACCAACCGCAGATCAGCTATCGCGACAACCGCGTGGTGGGCGTCGAAGCCCTGATTCGCTGGCAACACCCCGAGCACGGTCTGGTGCCGCCGGACCTGTTCATCCCGCTGGCCGAACAGAACGGTACCATCATTGCCATCGGCGAATGGGTGCTGGACCAGGCCTGCAAACAACTGCGCGAGTGGCACGACCAGGGCTTCTCCGACCTGCGCATGGCGGTGAACCTGTCTACGGTTCAATTGCACCACGCCGAACTGCCACGGGTGGTCAACAATCTGCTGCAGATGTACCGCCTGCCACCGCGCAGCCTGGAGCTGGAAGTCACCGAAACCGGCCTGATGGAAGACATCAGCACCGCGGCCCAGCACTTGCTCAGCCTGCGCCGCTCCGGCGCGCTGATCGCCATCGACGACTTCGGAACCGGCTATTCGTCCTTGAGCTATCTCAAGAGCCTGCCGCTGGACAAGATCAAGATCGACAAGAGCTTCGTACAGGACCTGCTCGATGACGACGACGATGCGACCATCGTTCGCGCCATCATCCAACTGGGCAAGAGCCTGGGCATGCAGGTGATTGCCGAAGGTGTGGAAACCGCCGAGCAAGAGGCCTACATCATTTCCGAAGGCTGCCACGAAGGTCAGGGCTATCACTACAGCAAGCCTTTGCCGGCACGGGAGCTGGGCGTTTACCTCAAGCAGGCCCAACGCAGTAATGCGGCCATCCTCTGAATCGTCAAGAACCGCACGGCGGCGTTCAGCCGCTCGAGCGATCCCTTGATTTGCAGCAAACCATTCGCTGAATAAGAAATATTTACAGGTACAACCCTTTACACATAATGCGAAAGATTTGCATTATGTCGCAGTTTTGCGTGTGCATTGCACGACTCCACCTCTATCGAAGCAGGATGTTCGCCATGATTCGTATGCCTCTGGCTACCGCCAGTCTGTTGGCCATCGCTATTTCCCTCGCCGGTTGCGGCGAAGGTAAAGACCAAGAAAAAGCTGCCGCGCCAGCTGCCAGCACTGCGGCTGCCCCGGCTGCTCCAGCCGCTGTGCCTGCCGCTGCCGGTAAAGTCGACGAAGCCGCTGCCAAAGCCGTTGTCGCCCATTACGCCGACATCGTGTTCGCCGTCTACAGCGATGCCGAATCCACCGCGAAGACCCTGCAAACCGCCGTCGACGCCTTCCTCGCCAAGCCGAACGCCGACACCCTGAAAGCCGCCAAGGCTGCCTGGGTTGCCGCTCGCGTACCTTACCTGCAGAGTGAAGTGTTCCGCTTCGGCAACACCATCGTTGACGACTGGGAAGGTCAGCTGAACTCCTGGCCGCTGGACGAAGGCCTGATCGACTATGTCGACAAATCCTACGAACACGCCCTGGGCAACCCGGGTGCCACTGCCAACATCATCGCCAACACCGAAGTCCAGATCGGCGAAGACAAGGTCGATGTCAAAGACATCACCCCGGAAAAACTCGCCAGCCTGAACGAGCTGGGCGGTTCCGAGGCCAACGTCGCCACCGGCTACCACGCCATCGAATTCCTGCTCTGGGGCCAGGACCTGAACGGTACCGGCCCAGGTGCTGGCAACCGTCCGGCTTCGGACTACCTGGAAGGCAAAGGCGCTACCGGCGGTCACAACGATCGTCGTCGTGCCTACCTGAAGTCCGTGACTCAGCTGCTGGTCAGCGACCTGGAAGAAATGGTCGGTAACTGGAAGCCGAACGTGGCCGACAACTACCGCGCTACCCTGGAAGCAGAACCGGCTGAATCCGGCCTGCGCAAAATGCTGTTCGGCATGGGTAGTCTGTCCCTGGGCGAACTGGCGGGCGAGCGCATGAAGGTTTCCCTGGAAGCCAACTCCCCGGAAGACGAACAGGATTGCTTCAGCGACAACACCCACAACTCGCACTTCTACGATGCCAAGGGCATTCGTAACGTGTACCTGGGCGAATACACTCGCGTCGACGGCACCAAAATGACCGGCGCCAGCCTGTCGTCCCTGGTGGCCAAAGCCGACCCGACTGCCGACACCGCGCTCAAAGACGACCTGGCCGCCACCGAAGCCAAGATCCAGCTCATGGTTGATCACGCCAACAAGGGTGAGCACTACGACCAGTTGATCGCTGCCGGCAACACCGCGGGCAATCAGATCGTCCGTGACGCCATCGCGTCCCTGGTCAAGCAGACCGGTTCGATCGAAGCCGCCGCTGGCAAACTGGGCATCAACGACCTGAACCCGGACAACGCTGATCACGAATTCTGATCAACGCTGGCTGAGTGAGTAAAAAGGCGACCTTCGGGTCGCCTTTTTTACATCGGTTTTTAGGGTGATGCTGGAGGCCTCATCGCGGGCAAGCCCGCTCCCACAGGTTCTCTGGCGTTCACTGTCTCTGTGTACACCTTCAATCCCTGTGGGAGCGTGGCTTGCCCGCGATGGCTGCACCGCGGTCTCAAGTGAAAATCCTGTCCCACATCAAGCAAACGATAATTCCTCTTATTCAAATTCCCATCCCCTGTTAGACTTTGCGCCCTTGTTTTGCTCGTCTTGCAGGATGTCTGATGCCCTCGCTGCCTCTTCGCTTGTCCGCACTGTTTCTGGCCCTGGGCCTGAGTGCCTGCGATGACGCCCCGAAATTCACCCAGGCCGAACCCGGTGAAGCCCGCTCCGGCGGCAGTGCGACAGTGCGCAAGACCGATCAGAACGCGTTTTCCATGCCGTCGGCGAATCTGCCGCCGTCACGGCGTGTGGATTTCAGTGTCGGCAACAGCTTCTTCCGCAGCCCCTGGGTGATCGCGCCATCGACGACGACCGCTCGCGATGGCCTCGGCCCACTGTTCAACACCAATGCCTGCCAGGGCTGCCACATCAAGGACGGCCGCGGCCATCCGCCGACTCCCGACGATGTGAACGCCGTGTCGATGCTGGTACGCCTGTCGATTCCCGACGCCCCGGCGTATGCCAAGGTCATCGAACAGCTCGGCGTGGTGCCGGAGCCTGTCTACGGCGGCCAGTTCCAGGACATGGCCGTACCCGGCGTGGCCCCCGAAGGTAAAGTACGGGTCGACTACACCCCCGTGCCGGTTCGCTTCAAGGACGGCACCGAAGTCGAGTTGCGTAAACCGAGCCTGAACATCACCCAGCTGGGCTACGGCCCGATGCACCCCGAAACCCGTTTCTCGGCCCGCGTGGCGCCGCCGATGATTGGCCTGGGTCTGCTCGAAGCGATCCCCGAGGAGGCGATCCTGGCCAATGCCGAGGCACAGGCCAAGGCGAACAAAGGCATTGCAGGACGCCCGAACCAGGTCTGGGATGACGCCCAGCAAAAGACCGTTCTGGGACGATTTGGCTGGAAAGCCGGACAACCAAACCTCAATCAGCAGAATGTCCACGCGTTTTCGGGTGATATGGGGCTCACCACCAGCCTTAGACCCTTTGATGACTGCACGGACGCGCAAACGGCCTGCAAACAGGCACCCAGTGGCAACGGCCCGAATGACGAGCCGGAAGTCAGCGACAACATCCTGCGCCTGGTGCTGTTCTACAGCCGTAACCTCGCCGTACCCGCCCGCCGTGACGTCAACGCGCCAGAAGTGCTGGTCGGCAAGACTTTGTTTTATCAGGCCGGTTGCCAGTCCTGTCACACACCGAAATACACCACCGCCGCCAACGCCGCCGAACCTGAACTGGCCAATCAAGTGATTCGCCCGTACAGCGATCTGCTGTTGCATGACATGGGCGACGGCCTGGCCGACAACCGTACCGAGTTCCAGGCCAGCGGCCGCCAATGGCGTACCCCGCCGTTGTGGGGCATCGGCCTGACACAGGCGGTCAGCGGCCACACCCAGTTCCTGCACGACGGCCGCGCCCGCAACCTGCTCGAAGCCGTGCTCTGGCATGGCGGCGAGGCGACTGCGGCACAGCAACAGGTTTTGTCTTTCAATGCCGAGCAACGCGCTGCGCTGCTGGCGTTCCTGAATTCCCTTTAACACGCATTCCACTCGCGGGAGCCCGACATGTTCCGTCCCAAATTGTTGTTCACCAGCCTTGCCGCACTCGCCCTGGGCGCCTGTTCGCCCCAGGACCCGCAAGCGGTCACGTCGGCGGCCATCGCCAAGTCGGTGATCCTGCCGACCTACACCCGCTGGGTTGAAGCCGACCGTCAATTGGCGGTCAGCGCCCTCGCCTACTGCGAAGGCAAGGAAAACCTGGAAACCGCCCGTGCCGACTTCCTGCACGCGCAAAAAGCCTGGGCCGAGTTGCAACCGCTGCTGATCGGGCCATTGGCCGAAGGCAACCGTTCGTGGCAAGTGCAATTCTGGCCGGACAAGAAAAACCTGGTCGGCCGTCAGGTCGAGCAACTGGTCACCGCCCAACCGCAAATCGATGCCGCCGCCCTGGCCAAGTCCAGCGTTGTGGTACAGGGGCTCTCGGCGTACGAATACATTCTGTTCGACAGCAAGCCTGACGTGGCCAACGCTGAGCAGAAGAGCAAATACTGCCCGCTGCTGATCGCCATCGGCGAACGCCAGAAGCAATTGGCCGAAGAGATTCTGCAAACCTGGAACAACACCGACGGCATGCTCGCGCAAATGAGCAAATTCCCGAACCAGCGTTATGCGGACTCCCACGAAGCGATCGCCGATCTGCTACGCGTGCAAGTCACCGCCATCGACACCCTGAAGAAAAAACTCGGCACGCCGATGGGCCGCCAGACCAAGGGCGTGCCGCAACCGTTCCAGGCCGATGCATGGCGCAGCCAGGCGTCCCTGACCAGCCTGGAAGCCAGCCTCGCGGCCGCCAGGACCGTCTGGGAAGGTGTGGACAACAAAGGCCTGCGCGGCCTGTTGCCGAGCCAGCAGAAGCCGTTGGCCGACAAGATCGATGCGGCCTATGCCGCCTCGCTGAAACTGTTTGCCGGCAACCAGCGTTCGCTGACCGACATGCTCAATGACGAGGCCGGCCGCCAGCAACTCAACGAGCTGTATGACAGCCTCAACGTCGTCCATCGCCTGCACGAGGCCGATCTGGCCAAGGCATTGGGCATCCAACTGGGCTTCAACGCCAACGACGGTGACTGATGAGGGCCAGTTCCATGCTGCGACGCCAGGTTCTGACATTAGGTAGTTTGCTGCTGGGTGCAGTGACGCTGGGCGGCTGGAAGCTGTTCAAGCAAAAGGACCAGAGTCCGTTGTTGCTTTCGGCACGGGACGATACCGACGGCCAGCATTACGCCGTCGGTTATCGGCTCGATGGCACCCAGGTGTTCGCCACCCGGGTTGGCCAGCGTTGCCACGACATCATCAACCACCCGACACTCCCGATTGCACTGTTCGTCGCTCGCCGTCCGGGCACCGAGAGCTACCTGATCGACCTGCGCGACGGCACGCTCTTGCAAACCGTGGTGTCGCAGCCGAACCGACACTTCTACGGACACGCGGTTATTCACCACAGCGGCGACTGGCTGTACGCCACCGAAAACGACACTACCGACCCGGGTCGCGGCCTGCTCGGCGTGTATAGGTTCGAAGGCGAACGGCTGGTGCACAGCGGTGAGATTTCCACCCACGGCCTCGGTCCGCACCAAGTGTCGTGGATGCCCGATGGCGAAACCCTGGTGGTGGCCAACGGCGGGATTCGCACCGAGGCCGAAAGCCGGGTGGAGATGAACCTCAACGCCATGGAACCGAGCCTGGTCCTGATGCACCGCGACGGCACCCTGTTGAGCAAGGAAACCCTCGCCCAGCAAATGAACAGCGTGCGCCATCTGGCCATCGCCAGCGACGGCACCATCGTCGCCAGCCAGCAGTTCATGGGCGCGGCCCATGAGTCGTCAGAGTTGCTGGCGATCAAGCGGCCCGGTCAGCCCTTCGTCGCGTTCCCGGTGCCCGAGCACCAATTGCAGGCCATGGGGCACTACACCGCCAGCGTCGCGGTACACAGCGACTTGCGCCTGGTGGCGTTGACGGCACCACGGGGCAACCGCTTTTTCATCTGGGACCTGGACAGCGGTGAGGTACGCCTGGACGCGCCACTGCCCGATTGCGCCGGGGTCGGCGCCGTGGCCGATGGTTTTGTCGTGACCTCGGGCCAGGGACGCTGCCGCTACTACGACTGCCGCCAGACAAACCTCGTCGCAAAACCACTGGAGCTACCCGCAGGGCTCTGGGACAACCATCTGCATCTGATGGCCTGAATCATTGAAAAAATCGCCGCTTTGAGCCGCGCCTGCGGGATGACGTACACCCCGCAGGCGCGACCCGAGGCGGCGAATCTTTTCAGGCTTTCACCCCTCTAATACCTCACAACCTGTAAAAACGGCAGTTGGATTACCCTCTACACTCCCGGTAATGTGCCCCGCTGTCTCACCTGATTTTCTCCAAGGAACTGGATATGCTGCGTCGCCGCATGCTGATCATGTTGGGTGTTGTTCTACTGATTGTGCTGGTCCTGGCCGCGTACAAAGCCTTCTCGATCTACACGATGGTTCAAGGCTTCTCTGCGCCCAGACCGGCCATCAGCGTTGCCGTGGCCACCGCCACCGAGCGCCCATGGCAAGCCCGCCTGCCTACCGTTGGCACGCTCAAGGCATTGCAGGGCGTGGACCTGAGCCTGGAGACCGATGGCACCGTCATCGATGTCCAGTTCGAGTCAGGGCAGAAGGTCAAGGCCGGTCAACCCATCGTCCGGCTCGACAGCGCGGTGGAAAGTGCCTTGCTCGAAACCGCCCTGGCCGACCTCGGACTGGCCCAGCTGGACTACAACCGTGGCAGCCAGCTGGTGGGCAGCCAGGCGATTTCCAAAGGTGAGTTCGACCGACTCTCGGCGGTCCTGAAAAAGAGCAGGGCCACGGTCAATCAGCTCAAGGCCGCGCTCGAGAAAAAACGCATCATCGCGCCGTTCAGCGGCACCATCGGCATTCGTCAGGTGGACGTCGGCGACTATGTTGCCAGCGGCACCATGATCGCCACCCTGCAAGACCTCAGTAGCCTGTATGTCGACTTTTTCGTGCCCGAGCAGTCGGTACCGAAGATTGCGCTCGGCCAGCCAGTGAAGGTCGTTGTCGCGGCGTATCCAACCCTGGAGTACCCCGGCACCATCAGTGCAATCAACCCTAAGGTCGAGAACAGCACCCGTAACGTGCAGGTCCGCGCCACCCTGGCCAACCCCGATGGCAAGTTGATGCCGGGCATGTTCGCCAGCCTCCAGGTGCTCCTGCCCGACCCGCAGCCGCGCATCGTGGTGCCGGAAAGCGCGATTACCTACACGCTCTACGGCAACTCGGTGTATGTGGCCGTACCCAAGAAGGCCGAGGATGGCAGCCTGGTAAAGGACGACAAGGGCCAACCGGTGCTGATCGCCGAACGGCGTTTTGTCGAGACCGGCGAACGCCGCGACGGGCAAGTGATGATCACCAAAGGCGTGCAGAGCGGCGAGAAAGTGGTGACCGCCGGCCAGCTCAAACTGGATAACGGCTCACGCGTTGCCATCAGCGACGACAAGACCCTGGCCGGGCAGAACAGCCCGCCACGCGCGGACTGATCAAGGAATTCCCATGGCTTTTACCGACCCGTTCATCCGCCGTCCGGTTCTCGCTACCGTGGTCAGCCTGTTGATCGTGCTGCTGGGCTTCCAGGCCTGGAGCAAGCTGCCGCTACGCCAGTACCCGCAAATGGAAAACGCCCTGATCACGGTGACCACCGCCTACCCGGGGGCCAACGCCGAGACCATCCAGGGCTATATCACCCAACCGATGCAGCAAAGCCTGGCCAGCGCCGAGGGCATCGACTACATGACCTCGGTCAGTCGCCAGAACTTTTCGGTGATCTCGATCTACGCGCGCATCGGCTCCAATAGTGACCGTCTGTTTACCGAACTGCTGGCCAAGGCCAACGAAGTCAAGAACCAACTGCCCCAGGACGCTGAAGATCCGGTACTGAGCAAAGAGTCTGCCAATGCGTCAGTGCTGATGTACATCAGTTACTTCAGCAAGGAATTGAACAACCCGCAGATTACCGATTACCTGTCACGGGTGATCCAGCCCAAACTGGCGACCTTGCCCGGCATGGCCGAAGCCGAGATCCTCGGTAACCAGGTATTTGCCATGCGCCTGTGGCTTGACCCGATGAAGCTGGCGGGTTTCGGCCTGAGTGCCAGCGATGTGACCAACGCGGTGCGCCAGTACAACTTCCTCTCGGCCGCCGGCGAGGTGAAGGGCGAATACGTGGTCACCAGTATCAACGCCAATACCGAACTCAAGTCCGCCGAAGCCTTCGGGGCGATTCCGCTCAAGGTCGATGGCGACAGCCGTGTATTGCTGCGCGATGTGGCGCGTGTGGAAATGGGGGCGGAAAACTACGACACCATCAGCTCGTTCGGTGGCACCCCGTCGGTGTACATAGGCATCAAGGCGACGCCCGGTGCCAACCCGCTGGAAGTGATCAAGGAAGTGCGCAAGATCATGCCGGAACTTGAGGCCCAGCTACCGCCAAACCTCAAGAGTGAAATCGCCTACGACTCCACCCTGTTCATCCAGGCCTCGATCGACGAAGTGGTGAAAACCCTGTTCGAAGCGGTGCTGATCGTGATCGTGGTGGTGTTCCTGTTCCTTGGCGCCCTGCGGTCGGTGGTGATCCCGGTGGTGACCATCCCGCTGTCGATGATCGGCGTCATGTTCTTCATGCAGATGATGGGATACTCGATCAACCTGCTCACCCTGCTGGCGATGGTATTGGCCATCGGCCTGGTGGTGGACGACGCCATCGTGGTGGTGGAAAACATTCACCGCCACATCGAGGAAGGCAAGACACCGCTCGACGCCGCCATTGAAGGCGCCCGGGAAATCGCCATGCCGGTGGTCTCGATGACCATCACCCTGGCGGCGGTGTATGCACCGATCGGTTTCCTGACCGGCCTGACCGGGGCGCTATTCAAGGAGTTCGCCCTGACCCTGGCCGGCGCGGTGGTGATTTCCGGTATCGTCGCCCTGACCCTGTCGCCGATGATGTGTGCGTTTCTGCTGCGTCACGACGAGAATCCCAGCGGCCTGGCCCATCGCCTGGACATGATTTTCGAACGCCTCAAGCGCCGCTACCAGAGCCTGCTTCACGGCACCCTCAACACCCGGCCGGTGGTACTGGTGTTTGCCGTGATCGTGTTGTGCCTGATTCCGGTCCTTCTCAAGTTCACCAAATCGGAACTGGCGCCGGATGAGGACCAGGGCATCATTTTCATGATTGCCAACGCCCCGCAACCGACCAACCTCGACTACCTGAACACCTACACCGACGAGTTCGTCTCGATCTTCAAGGCGTTTCCCGAGTACTACTCGTCATTCCAGATCAACGGTTTCAGCGGCGTGCAATCAGGCATCGGCGGTTTCCTGCTCAAGCCGTGGAACGAGCGCAGTCGCACGCAAATGGCGATCTTGCCCGAGGTGCAGGCCAAACTGGAAAAGATCCCGGGGTTGCAGATTTTCGGCTTCAACCTGCCATCGCTGCCGGGCACCGGTGAAGGTGTGCCGTTCCAGTTCGTTATCAACTCTGCCAAAGATTACGAATTGCTACTACAGGTGGTCGAACGGGTAAAAAAACGTGCGAAGGAATCCGGCAAGTTTGCGTTTGTCCACGTTGACCTGGCCTTCGACAAGCCGGAAGTGGTGGTGGATATCGACCGCGCCAAGGCTGCGCAGATGGGGGTTTCCATGCAGGATCTGGGGGGAACCCTGGCGACCCTGCTGGGTGAAGGCGAGATCAACCGTTTCACCATTGAAGGTCGCAGCTACAAGGTCATTGCCCAGGTCGAGCGGCCGTTCCGTGACAATCCGGACTGGCTGAACAATTACTACGTGAAAAACACCAAGGGCGAACTGTTGGCGTTGTCGACCCTGATCACCGTCACCGACCGTGCTCGACCGAGACAGCTGAACCAGTTCCAGCAACTCAACTCGGCCATACTGTCCGGCGTACCGCTGGTGAGCATGGGGGAAGCCATCGACCTCGTGCACCAGATCGCCCGGGAAGAGGCACCCGCCGGTTTTGCCTTCGACTACGCCGGCGCATCGAGGCAGTACGTACAGGAGGGCAGCGCCCTGTGGGTCACCTTTGCCCTGGCGCTGGCGATCATTTTCCTGGTGCTGGCGGCCCAGTTCGAAAGCTTCCGCGACCCGCTGGTGATCCTGGTCACCGTGCCGTTGTCTATCTGCGGCGCATTGATTCCGCTGTTCCTGGGCTGGTCGAGCATGAACATCTATACCCAGGTCGGGCTGGTGACCTTGATCGGGCTGATCAGCAAGCACGGCATCCTGATCGTCGAGTTCGCCAACCAGCTACGCAAGGACAAGGGCCTGACCGCACGGGAAGCGGTGGAGGAAGCGGCGGCCATCCGGTTGCGTCCGGTCCTGATGACCACGGCGGCAATGGTGTTCGGCATGGTGCCATTGATCATCGCCAGCGGTGCTGGCGCGGTCAGCCGGTTCGACATCGGCACGGTCATCGCAACGGGCATGTCGATCGGGACGTTGTTCACCCTGTTTGTGTTGCCTTGCGTCTACACGATTCTGGCTAAACCGGATAAATCCTGATGCAGAAAAACCTGTGGGAGCGTTGATACTTGGATTCGGGATCGAGTAGGAGGCGGGGTTGCCCCCGCCGTCCTCTCACACCACCGTACGTACGGTTCCGTATACGGCGGTTCCTGCCTACTGACAAACAACGTCAGCGAGCTTGGTTCCGTTGATGTGTCGCCTGCGGTATCTAAGCGCCCAGACCGGCCCTCGGAGCTTCCGGCTCCTACCTCCTAATGGTCTTGACCTCCGCTACGCGGAGTTTCTGCTTTACGCTCCAACAGAGATCACACCCGACTATCCACTCATGGCAGGTTCAGCCCTTCATTACTCCGGTTTCGAGCAACTACTACGGCCTCTGCTGACTTCTGTCGCCCATCCCGTCATCTCGCGACGCCGGTAGCACATGGCAGGCTAAACAGATCTCCCAGGGTAATTCGCGCGACCTTCCTGCTTATGCCTGTCGGATCTACGTCGCAGCGTTCCGTGCAAGTATCGGGCTTTGAAGATATTGGCCTTCTTACCCCGCTGCGCCGCCTCTATCCGCTTCCTGTTCGTCAGGCCAGCATTTTGCCTCGGGCTTCCTTCAGATTCGCAGTCACCCGCGACACCCTTGCCTCTGGCTAACACTTCCCCTTGCCGGGTGTGTAGAGGACTTTCACCTCCAAGTCACCAGCGTGGCCACCACAGCCAAGCTGGTTGCGCTTACGCGCAACGCGCCATGCCTGGCGCACCAATAAAAAAGGCCTCGCATCAGCGAGGCCTTTCATTTTGGCTTCAATCGGTTCAACTCTGCGGCCTCAATCCCTGAGAAAGTCCGAACATGAACAGTAACAAGTCATGATCGGGTCGAGTGGCCACGGATGCTTTGGCAACCCGTGGCAACGGACAATGTTCTTCTGCGTTTATCGAGCTGAGAACCTGGGGGCGTGGTTGCTCCCAGGTTGCCATCGCGATCGATGCAACTGCCAAGGCTCCTACCAGAAACAAACCTCGTGCAATTTCGAGTTTCATCGCTATAAACCCTTGATAGCGCTGCCAAACGCCGTCTCATAAAAATAGACGAGTTTTTTCCAGTCTGCGTCGCTGAACGACGAGTGGCGACGCAACTGCTTCAAGTCATGGGCAGCTGCGCGATTGGCCGTCAAACGCTGTCGGCATTTCTCCAGATCGATCAGGGCTACTTCGACCTTGGCCGACTCGCCCTCACCGGTCACGCGAACGAATACGTGCTTGTCGTAAAGGCAACCGTGCTGCCAGCGGCCCTTGTGCATGCGAGCCAGGTTTTCAGCAAGGTCCTTGAGCACTCGGTCGTTTATGGCCTCACCATGACGCTCGCGACCGCCACCGGCGTACCAGCGATCGATTTCCTCGAATCCGTCCAGCGACTTGGTGACCAGCAAGGCACGCCACTTGTGTACAGGATCGCGCTGTGCGCCACAGAAAACGATTTCCGGAACCCGTACGCCAAGCTCGGTCACACCGATGAGCGCAGCATGCTCGCGCAGTACCGTAGGCCGCCCGAAAGGGTGCTGCCAGCTACGATGGATATGCCCGGTCTGGCGCTTGACGTAGAGCAGTTGACCATCACTGCCCATCAGGCGTTGAACGCCGCTTTCCCCGCCGCGACGGACGTTGGGTTCTTCTACCCATTCACCGCGCTGATTCCAGAAGTAATCGAAGCGGTCCTGGGGAACGACTTCCGTTTCTGCTGCACACTGCACTGCCATCCTGTTACCTCTTGCGTAATACGTAAACTCGCCACATGGCATAGAGCGGCAAAAAGTCCAGTTGTTCCTGGATGCGGAAACCCGCCTGCTCAAATTCCTTCTCTACGGTAGCGGCCGGTAACACAAACCGGTTTTGGTAACCTTCCTGCCCACGTTTTTTTTCCGACCGCTTGCGTTTCCAGGCCTTGAAGTTGCCATCGACCCACAGCGAAAGGATCACGCTGTCACGGGAAACACGCTCGAATTCACGCAAAATAGCCATGCGATGCTCGGCTTCACCGATGTGGTGGAGCAAGCGCATGCAAAAAATGCTGTCGACGGCGTTGTCCGGCAAGGCGATGTCGAATGCGGATGTGTGCAAGGGTTGTACCCGCTTCACCACATCAGTCGGTTGCGCCTGGGTTGCGATCTTCAGCATGGACTCCGAATTATCGGCACCGATGATCACGCGGTTGGATTTCTCCGCTAACAAAGGCCAGAAACGCCCTGCACCACAAGGCAAATCGAGGACCAGACCAGGCTCGCCAACCAGGGCCAGCGCCTTACGCGCCAGTTGTTCGTCACGCCAATGGGACAATCGACGGCCGAGACCTTCCTGGTGTTTGCGCAAATAGCGTTGGGCGTGTTGATCGTCGTACTTTTCTGAAAAATCGAGCTTGATCGGGCCGTCCATCATCAGGTCTCCTGAACTTCTGATAACAACTACCTTAGATTTTGTGGTGTCGGCGACTGGTCATCCATTTGTGAAAATATCGTTAGGGGAAACCCGGAAGTATTGCAGCGTTTTACAGAATTGACAGGATTTGCTGGACGCCTGACTCAACAGATCAAGTTCGGGACAGTTCTACCTGAAAACGGCAGCCACTGGGCTCCATCGTAGTCAGGCTGACGCTCCAGCCCTGGTTTTCACAGATCCGCTGCACCAGTGAAAGCCCCAGACCCAGGCCTTCCCCACGTTTTTCAGTACCCCGAACGAAAGGTTCGAACATCGCCTCGCGTTTTTCCTCAGGAATGCCCACACCGCTGTCTTCGACCAGAAACCCCGTGCCCGTCAGAGTCAGGCGAATGAAGCCCCGTTCGGTGTAGTGCAAGGCGTTGCGCAGCAAGTTCCCCATTACCGCATGCAGGAACGTCGCGTTGTAGCCCTTGACCTCGGGGTTGCCCGGTTCGAAGATCAGTTCCAACCCTTTGCTTTCGATAGGTTCGCGCCATAGACCGAGCAGTCCCTCGGCCACCTGCCCCAGGGACTGCTGCGGCGACATGCTGGCGTCTTCGCGCTGGGCACGGGCCAGCATCAGGAAGGTTTGCACCAGCTCACGCATTTCTTCACATGCCCGGGCAATACGCTCGACCTGGGCGCGACCGCGCTGATCGAGACCTGGGTTTTCCAGCAACAATTCGCAGGAACTGGCCAGGATCATCAGGGGCGTACGCAATTCGTGGCTGACGTCGCTGGTGAACAACCGCTCGCGGGTCAGGGCCTGACGCAAGCGCCCGAGGGTGGCGTCGAAAGCCACGGCCAGTTCGCCCACTTCGTCGGCGGCATAATCCGGCGCCAAGGGGGGAGCCAATCCCAGCAGTTGATCTCTATGGCGTACCTGGCGGGCCAGCCGCACCACCGGCGCCATGACCTTGCGTGCCAGCACCCATCCGAGAAATACCGCCAGTGCCAGGCTCAGCACGAAGCCCACCAGCACCACGGCAAACAGCACCCGCTCACGCTCTTCGAAGTCGCTCTGGTCCTGCAACAGCACGTAACGTCGGCCGTCGACGATTTCGACCATGGCGTGGTACGACAGGTTTTCACGGAACACTTCGTGGAAACCCGGCTCCAGGTGCCGCAAATCCTTGGGCAACCTGAAATCACCAGGCCCGTTGCTGAAGTAGAACAATTGGTCCGGTTCGGGGCGATGGCTCCAGTCCGTGACATTATCCATCAGCAACAAGCGCTGCAAATCGCCGCCCAGACCTGCCGAAATCAGTTTTTCTTCCACCAGGTGCACGGTCGCCACGATGCCCATGGCAAAGGCACCCGCCACCAGTGCGCTCATCAGCGCAAAGGCAATGATGATGCGTTGAGCAAGGCTCTGCTTAAACTCCATCACGGCCCTCGGCCAAGCGATACCCCACACCATGCACGGTTTGCAGCAATGGCTTGGCGAACGGCTTGTCGATCACCTGGCGCAGTTGGTGGACATGGCTGCGCAAGCTGTCGCTGTCCGGGCAGTCGTCGCCCCAGAGCGCTTCTTCAAGAATTTCACGGCGCAGCACATGAGGGCTTTTCTGCATCAACACGGCCAGCAGCTTCAGGCCGACCGGGTTGAGTTTCAGCAATCGGCCTTCGCGAGTGACTTCCAGGGTGTCGAGGTCGTAGTTCAGGTCGCCGACCTGCAAGGTCCGCCGTCCGCCACCCTGGGTACGGCGCATGACCGCTTCGATACGCGCCGCCAGTTCAGACAGGGCGAACGGTTTGATCAGGTAGTCATCGGCGCCGGACTTGAAGCCTTGCAAGCGGTCATCCAGTTGATCACGAGCCGTGAGCATGATCACCGGCGTTTCGCGGCGGGCATCCTCGCGCAGGCGTTTGCACAGGGTATAGCCATCGATGCCGGGCAGCATGATATCGAGCACGATCAAATCGTAGTGCTCGGTGGCCGCCAGATGCAGACCCGACAGACCGTCCTGCGCGCAATCCACGGTATAGCCTTTGAGCCCCAGGTAATCGGCCAGGTTGGCCAGGATATCGCGGTTGTCTTCAACCAATAGAATTCGCATGGGTATCTCTCCGTCCACAGTAACGGCCGTCATGGCCCGCGCAGCTTAAGGCCAAGTGTGGCCCACGGCTAGGGGAAGGCTGTGCATGGATCAATTCGCTCAACCAACAGGTATGATTGACAAGTTTTTCACTATCGATTCACACGCTGCTTACAGCGGGCGGTGAAGACTGTCACGCGATTGATAATAAGGAATATAGAAAATGGACTATTTGAAGACGGCACCCATGCGCTTTTTGCTGCTGGTAACCGGCTCCTGGCTGGCAATTTTTTTTCTGACTCGAACCGTCCTGCTGCTCACGCATCTGGATGAGGCCGGTAGCGGGTTTCTGTCCGTCTTCAGTATCGGCCTGCTCTACGACCTGGGTTTCATTGCCTACGCGGCACTGCCCATGGGGCTCTACCTGTTACTGTGCCCGCCGGCCCTTTGGCGCACTCGTGGCCACCGCTGGTTTCTTCAGGGGCTGCTGACCGTCAGTCTGTTCGCGATGCTGTTCACCTCGGTGGCCGAGTGGCTGTTCTGGGATGAGTTCGGCGTGCGCTTCAACTTCATCGCCGTCGACTACCTGGTGTATTCCGACGAAGTACTGAACAACCTGCTTGAGTCGTACCCGATCGGCACGCTGCTGAGTATCCTCGCCGTGCTGGCCGTGGCCCTGAGTCTTGCATTGCGTAAAGCGTTCAACGCTGCGCTCGATGCGCCGTTGCCGCCGCTGCGTGGCCGCCTGCTGAATGCACTCGGTTTGTTGGTCGTCGCCGGCCTGAGCATGCAGTTGCTCAGCCAGGACGCCCCGCGCGCCCAAGGCGGCAACGCCTATCAGAACGAACTGGCGAGCAACGGTCCCTACCAGTTCTTCGCCGCGTTCCGTAACAACGAACTGGACTACCCGCAGTTCTACAAAACGCTGCCGGAGGCAGTCGTTGCCCAGCAGATTCGCGCCGAACTGGCAGAACCCAATGCCCGCTTCGTTGGCCAGGACCCGCAGGACATCCGTCGGCAAATCGATAACCCAGGCACCCCGCGCAAGCCCAACATCGTGCTGGTCACCATTGAAAGCTTCAGCGCCAAGTACATGGGCAGCAATGGCGACACCCGTAACCTGACCCCCAACCTTGATGCCTTGCGCAAGCAGAGCCTGTATTTCAATAATTTCTACGCCACCGGCACCCGCACCGACCGTGGCCTGGAAGCCATTACCCTGGCGATCCCGCCGACGCCCGGTCGCTCGATCGTCAAGCGCGTGGGTCGTGAAAGCGGCTTTGCCAGCCTTGGCCAGCAACTCAATGCCGTGGGCTACGACAGTGTGTTTGTCTACGGCGGCCGTGGTTACTTCGACAACATGAATGCGTTCTTCAGCGGCAATGGTTACCGCGTTGTAGACCAAAGCAGCGTCGAGGAGTCGGAGATTCACTTCAAGAACGCCTGGGGCATGGCAGACGAGGATCTCTACAATCAGACGCTGAAACTGGCCGATGCCGACTATGCCAAGCAGCAGCCATTCCTGCTGCAGCTGATGACGACGTCCAACCACCGTCCTTACACCTATCCGGACAACCGGATCGACATCAAGTCCGGGAACGGTCGTGACGGCGCGGTGAAATACACCGACTACGCCATCGGTCAGTTTCTCGATCAGGCGCGCCAGAAACCCTGGTTTGACAATACAATTTTCATCTTTGTCGCCGACCACACTGCAGGCAGCGCCGGTAAGGAAGACTTGCCTATCGCCAACTATCAGATTCCGCTGTTCATCTACGCGCCCAAGTTGATCGAAGCTCGGGAAACGGCACAGCTGGCCAGCCAGATCGATCTGGCACCGACGTTGCTCGGTTTGCTCAATCTGGATTATGAGTCGACGTTCTTTGGCCGTAACCTGTTGCAGGATAACCCGCTGCCGCCGCGGGTGGTGGTCGGCAACTACCAGCACCTGGGGTTGTTCGACGGCAAGGACCTGGCGATTCTGAGCCCACGCCAGGGATTGCGTCGTCACGATGACGCACTGACCGAAAGCCGCGAGTCCCGGTCGACCGCCGATGACCCGCTGATTACCCGCGCCATCACCTATTACCAAACCGCCAGTTATGGCTTCAAGCAACAGCTGCTTGGCTGGAAGGCGCCCAAGGAGGGTGCCGGTCAAGTCGGCGAACGTTAACCGAATCGCCCCGGGCTGATGCCCCGGGGCTTTTTCCATTTGTTCAGGATCCACCATGTCATCAACCGCTGTCCGCCCTACCCCTCGCCCGCTCAACTTCTGGGTGTGCCTGGGGGTTCCCGCCATTGCGGCGATCATTCTGGTGTTGCTCGAGCTGACCTCACTGGACATGGACCTCGCCAAGCTGTTCTACGACCCGGTCGCGGGTGACTTCATCGGACGGCACAGTTATTTCCTGGAAAACATCCTGCATACCCGCGCCAAGCAGGTAGTCATTGCATTTTCGGTGTTCGCCATCTTCGGCTACGTCGCCTCGTTTTTCATGGACAAGCTCAAACCGTTCAAGCGCGAACTGGGTTGTCTGGTGCTGTCCTTGGGTCTGGCGACTTCCTTTGTCACCCCGATGAAAGCGGTGACCGCGGTGCAATGTCCTTGGAGCCTTGAGCAATTTGGCGGTCACGAGACCTACAGCGAATTGTTGAGCCATCGCCCGGCTACCGAAAAACCAGGTCGATGCTGGCCTGGCGGCCATGCGGCCACCGGTTTCACCCTGTTTGCCCTGTTTTTCGTATTGCGTGACCGTCGCCCGCGCATGGCTCGCGCAGCGTTTGTCTTCGCCTTCGCCCTCGGCTCGGTGTTCTCCATCGGGCGGATGATGCAGGGCGCACACTTCTTCTCGCACAACGTGTGGACGGCGGTGTTCTGCTGGCTGATTTGTCTGGGGTCGTATTACTACGTTCTGTATCGACCGGCTTTGAAGGCTGAACGCGAGAGCACTGCAGAACCTGTCGGCGCCTGATCTGACGCCTTCGTCGGAGCGCCGCCCGAAAACGAGAAAAGCCCTGCAAGCGTAAACCTGCAGGGCTTCTCGGTCAGGCTGACCATCTCATTAAACCCCGCCTGCTTTCGCAGTCGGGGTTTTTTCATACAGGGGTAAGGCTGGCTTACATCATGCCGCCCATGCCGCCCATACCGCCCATGTCTGGCATACCGCCGCCAGCACCGCCGTCTTTCTTCGGCGCATCAGCAACAGCAGCTTCGGTGGTCAGGATCAGACCGCCGATAGACGATGCAGCTTGCAGCGCGGAACGGGTGACCTTGGTTGGGTCCAGGATGCCCATTTCGATCATGTCGCCGTATTCGCCAGTCGCAGCGTTGTAACCGAAGTTACCTTTGCCGTTCTTGACTTCGTTGACCACAACGCTTGGCTCGTCACCGCTGTTGGCAGCGATCTGACGCAGCGGTGCTTCGATGGCACGACGCAGAACGGCGATACCCACGTCCTGGTCGGCGTTGTCGCCTTTCAGGTTGAGGATGGCTTCCAGAGCGCGGATCAGCGCAACACCACCGCCAGGTACCACGCCTTCTTCAACGGCTGCACGGGTAGCGTGCAGGGCGTCTTCAACGCGGGCTTTCTTCTCTTTCATTTCTACTTCGGAACCAGCGCCAACCTTGATCACTGCAACGCCGCCGGACAGCTTCGCCAGACGCTCTTGCAGTTTTTCACGGTCGTAGTCGGAGGAAGTTTCGGCAACCTGAGCACGGATCTGAGCAATGCGGGACTCGATGTCGCCTGCAACGCCAGCACCGTCAACGATGATGGTGTTTTCCTTGGAGATGGTCACGCGCTTGGCGCTGCCCAGGTTTTCCAGGGTGGCTGCTTCCAGGCTCAGGCCGATCTCTTCGGAGATAACGGTACCGCCGGTCAGAACGGCGATGTCCTGCAGCATGGCCTTGCGGCGGTCGCCGAAGCCTGGAGCCTTGACGGCTGCGACTTTAACGATGCCACGCATGTTGTTCACGACCAGAGTCGCCAGGGCTTCGCCTTCAACGTCTTCGGAAACGATCAGCAGTGGACGGCCGGCTTTGGCAACGGCTTCCAGCACTGGCAGCATTTCGCGGATGTTCGAGATCTTTTTGTCGACCAGCAGAACCAGCGGGTTGTCCAGCTCGGCAACCATGGTTTCCGGCTTGTTGACGAAGTACGGGGACAGGTAGCCACGGTCGAACTGCATGCCTTCTACAACCGACAGTTCGTTTTCCAGGCCAGTGCCTTCTTCAACGGTGATCACGCCTTCTTTACCGACTTTTTCCATGGCTTCGGCAATGATGTCGCCGATGGAGTTGTCGGAGTTGGCGGAGATGGTGCCAACCTGAGCGATTGCCTTGGTGTCAGCGCATGGCTTGGACAGGTTTTTCAGCTCTTTGACGATGGCGATGGTCGCCTTGTCGATGCCGCGCTTCAGATCCATCGGGTTCATGCCGGCAGCGACGGCTTTCAGGCCTTCGTTGACGATCGACTGAGCCAGAACGGTAGCGGTGGTAGTACCGTCACCAGCGTCATCGTTGGCACGGGAGGCAACGTCTTTGACCAGCTGCGCGCCCATGTTTTCGAAACGGTCTTCCAGTTCGATTTCTTTTGCTACGGAAACGCCGTCTTTGGTGATGGTCGGAGCGCCGAAGCTCTTCTCGATGATCACGTTACGGCCTTTCGGGCCCAGGGTCGCTTTTACCGCGTCAGCCAGGACGTTGACGCCTTTGAGCATTTTCTTGCGGGCGGAATCGCCAAACAGAACTTCTTTAGCAGCCATGATCGATATTCCTTAAATACTTTGTAGTAGCGGAAAATGAACGGGGATATCAGCCTTCGATAACAGCGAGGATTTCGTTCTCGCTCATTACCAGCAGGTCTTCGCCGTCGACTTTCACAGTGTTGCTGCCGGAGTAAGGACCGAACACAACCTTGTCGCCCACTTTCACGGACAGTGCACGCACTTCACCGTTTTCCAGTACGCGGCCGGTGCCTACAGCGAGGATTTCGCCGCTGTTGGCTTTTTCAGCAGCCGAACCTGGCAGGACGATACCGCCAGCGGTTTTCTTTTCTTCTTCGCTGCGACGGATGACGACGCGGTCATGCAGAGGACGAAGCTTCATTGTCGATCTCTCCTAATTGTGGTTTTCATCGGCCGGTGTATTCCCGGCGGGTTTAACAAAGGCCGGCGGTGCCGGTTGCGGTTCGTCAAGCGAACCGCGGAAGTCTGTCTGGCGTGTTCGCCAGAAACCTTGCGGTGACCGTTACATAAGGGCGCATAAGCTTATTACAAGGGCGGGGATCGAAAAAATTTCAGTTCGCTGCCCCGCAAATGAACACGGCACCCGAAGGTACCGTGTCGATGTGCGTATTACTTGGTATCGCGGTGTTCGAACTCGCCTTCGATCACGTTGGGCTCGCGGCCCAGCGGCTCGCGCGGCACCGGGCCGCCACGGGCCTGGAGGTCGTCGGCGAACGCTCGCTGACGCATCGCCTGCTCTTCGGCGCGCTGGCGCATTTTATTGGCCAGCAGGCGACGACTGAACGGCAGCAGCATGAACACGCCGATCACATCGCTGATGAAGCCCGGAAGAATCAGCAGGCCACCGGCCAATGCCAGCATCAGGCCTTCGAGCATGGTCTGGGCCGGCAGTTCGCCGCGGCTCAGGCTTTCACGGGCACGCAGGGCCGTGGCCAGGCCGGCGATGCGCAGCACAAACACGCCGAACATCGAGCCGAGAATGATCAGCAGCAGGGCCGGGAAAAACCCGATGGACCCTGCCACCTTGACGAATACGAACAGCTCCAACACCGGGAACAGCAGAAAGAGCAACAAAAAAGGGCGCATCAAATGGTTCCTCAACGCAAGAATGCCTTGCCAGTTCACCTTAGATGACGTCGCCGTTTCGTGATTTCAAGCGCCGGCCACTTCATTTTTCGGCCAATGCTCGGCGTGGGCCAGATAAACCAAGGCTTCGCGAACTTGTGTCGGCGTATTACAAGGCGCTTGAAACGGCAACCAGTGCAGACTTTGGCCGATGCGCAGGTGCATGCCTTCGGTATCGATACCGACCATTTGCGCAGGCACGTTTTTCGGCAGCCCCGCCAGGTCGACGTAATGGGCGATGGCCTTGGCGTGATCGGCGTTCATGTGCTCGACCATGCTCACTTCGGCCTTGCCAGCGAACGGGTTGACCAGGGTCAGCTCGTTGACCCAATGAATCGCGCCAAAACCGCCGATGTAACGGTGGCGGACAGGCTCGAGCACCCAGAAATCGAAATCGTGGGCCTTGTGATAACCCTGCGACTCCGGGAAGTAGCGGTAGTAACGCTCGGAAGCAGCGTCGATGGCGGCTTCGTCTTCGAGCTGATGCGCCTCAGCCAGGTAAGTCAGTCGACCAACGGCCTGGACATCTTCGGCACCACGTTCGCCGACAAAGAGCGAGCATTTCCGATCTTTTTGCAGGTTATGCGTGTGCTGGGCGATACGGCTGATCAGGATTAGCGGCCGGCCCTGCTCGTCCAGGCAGTACGGAACTACAGAGCCGAACGGAAAACCGGGCATCGATTTGGAGTGCGTCGAGAGCACCCCACGGTATTCCTTGAGGAGCAATTCTCGTGCATGCTTAGCCGCTTCAACGCTCAATTTATGACTCCTTAAATAGAATCCGTCAGAAAAACGGACGAGCTGCTGGTGAAAGTCCCAGCACGCCATCGGGGCAGTTCTCATGTGCAGCCGGGCCACGTCAGGCGCAGATCGAGAGGCTCTCTAGAAGGAAAACACTCAGACCTGCTACCGGGGCATGCGAATGCAACTCACTGACAAAGTAATCATTATCACTGGCGGTTGCCAGGGTTTAGGCCGCTCCATGGCCGAGTATTTCGCAGGCAAGGGCGCGAAACTCGCGCTGGTGGACCTGAACCAGGAAAAACTCGACGACGCCGTCGCGGCCTGCAAGGCCGAGGGTGTCGAGGCTCGCGCCTACCTGTGCAACGTGGCCAACGAAGAGCAAGTGACCCACATGGTTGCCCAGGTCGCTGAAGACTTCGGCGCGATCCATGGCTTGATCAACAACGCCGGGATCCTGCGCGACGGCCTGCTGCTCAAGGTCAAGGATGGCGAAATGACCAAGATGAGCCTGGCCCAGTGGCAGGCCGTCATCGACGTCAACCTGACCGGCGTGTTCCTGTGCACCCGTGAAGTCGCGGCGAAAATGGTCGAGCTGAACAACAGCGGCGCGATCATCAATATCTCTTCGATTTCCCGCGCCGGCAACGTCGGTCAGACCAACTACTCCGCCGCCAAGGCCGGTGTTGCTGCGGCGACCGTGACCTGGGCCAAGGAACTGGCGCGCTACGGCATTCGCGTGGCCGGCATTGCACCTGGCTTCATCGAAACCGAAATGACCTTGGGCATGAAGCCTGAAGCGCTGGAGAAGATGACTGCCGGGATCCCGCTCAAGCGCATGGGCAAGCCTGAAGAAATCGCCCATTCGGCGGCTTACATCTTCGAGAACGACTATTACACCGGTCGGATTCTGGAGATGGATGGCGGGTTGCGGATCTAAGACGCGACAAAGAACAACTGTAGGAGCGAGCCTGCTCGCGAAGGCGTGTCAGACACCGCGGTGTCGACTGATACACCATCGCGAGCAGGCTCGCTCCTACAGGGATTCGTATTTCAGGTTATTAGTCGTCGCTGACGCTGATATTCGGCATCGCCGGCGTCAACGCTTCCTGCAACACGATCCTCGCGCCAACGTGACGGGCCAGCTCTTGGTAAACCATGGCAATCTGGCTGTCAGGCTCGGCGATCACCGTTGGCTTGCCGCCATCGGCCTGTTCGCGAATGACCATCGACAGCGGCAACGACGCCAGCAGCTCGACGCCATACTGGTTGGCCAGCTTCACACCACCGCCTTCGCCAAACAGATGCTCGGCATGTCCGCAGTTGGAGCAGATGTGCACGGCCATGTTTTCCACCACGCCCAGCACCGGGATGTTGACCTTGCGGAACATTTCCACGCCCTTGCGCGCGTCCAGCAATGCCAGGTCCTGCGGGGTGGTCACGATGACCGCGCCGGCCACCGGCACTTTCTGCGCCAGGGTCAGCTGGATATCGCCGGTGCCAGGCGGCATGTCGATGACCAGGTAGTCCAGATCACCCCACGCGGTTTGGGTCACCAGTTGCAGCAAGGCGCCGGAGACCATCGGCCCGCGCCAGACCATCGGCGTGTTGTCATCGGTGAGGAACGCCATGGACATCACCTCGACGCCATGGGACTTGAGCGGAACGAACCACTTCTGATCCTTGACCTCGGGGCGGGTGCGCTCGGGGATGCCAAACATGATGCCCTGGCTCGGGCCGTAGATGTCCGCATCGAGAATCCCGACCTTGGCGCCTTCGCGGGCCAGGGCCAGGGCCAGGTTGGCCGCCGTGGTGGATTTGCCCACGCCGCCCTTGCCGGATGCCACGGCCACCACGTTCTTGACGTTGGCCAGCCCTGGAATCTGTGCCTGAGCCTTGTGCGCAGCGATCACACTGGTGATTTCGACCTTGGCACTTGCCACGCCATCCAACCCCTGAATGGCCATTTCCAGCATCTGCGCCCAGCCACTCTTGAACAGCCCGGCGGCGTAACCCAGTTCAAGCTGAACGCTGACGCGCTCGCCCTGGATCTCGATGTTGCGCACGCACCCGGCGCTGACCGGGTCCTGGTTCATGTAAGGGTCGGTGTATTGGCGAAGGACGGCTTCCACCGCTGCGCGATTGACGGCGCTCATGGGCAACTCCGAAAACAGGACTGGAAAAGATAATGGGTATCGTACCCCGCAGATTCATTTGTTGTGAGTGGATTTGTGCCCGAACACAGTTTGTGGCGAGGGAGCTTGCTCCCGCTCGGGTGCGCAGCAGCCGCAATCAGATTGACGAGGTGTCTCTGACAAAACCGGTTAGTCCGGTATGGGGCGGCTTCGCCACCCAGCGGGAGCAAGCTCCCTCGCCACGGTTTTCATCGGCTATGCATCCGGAAACAGGCTCACAGGGTGAAAAATATGCGCCGGCGCTTTATAGTGGCCGACCTCCGTTTCATCAAGTAGCCGAGCCCCATGTCCGAGCCACGCAAGATCCTCGTCACCAGCGCCCTGCCCTATGCCAATGGTTCGATCCACCTTGGCCATATGCTGGAATACATCCAGACCGATATGTGGGTGCGCTTCCAGAAGCACCGCGGCAATCAATGCATTTATGTCTGTGCTGACGACGCCCACGGATCGGCGATCATGCTGCGCGCGGAAAAGGAAGGCATCACCCCGGAACAACTGATCGCCAACGTCCAGGCTGAACACAGCGCCGACTTTGCCGAATTCCTGGTGGACTTCGACAATTTCCACTCCACTCACGCCGAAGAAAACCGTGAGCTGTCGAGCCAGATCTACCTGAAACTGCGCGACGCCGGGCACATCGCCACGCGCTCGATCACCCAGTATTTCGACCCGGAAAAGAAAATGTTCCTGGCCGACCGCTTCATCAAGGGCACCTGCCCGAAATGCGGCACCGAAGACCAGTACGGCGACAACTGCGAAAAATGCGGCGCGACCTACGCACCGACCGACCTGAAGGATCCGAAGTCGGCGATTTCCGGCGCCACCCCGGTGCTCAAGGATTCCCAGCACTTCTTCTTCAAGCTGCCAGACTTCCAGCAAATGCTGCAAACCTGGACCCGCAGCGGCACCCTGCAAGACGCCGTGGCCAACAAGATCGCCGAATGGCTGGATGCCGGCCTGCAACAGTGGGACATCTCCCGCGATGCGCCGTATTTCGGTTTTGAAATCCCCGACGAGCCGGGCAAATACTTCTACGTGTGGCTGGATGCGCCGATCGGCTACATGGCCAGCTTCAAGAACCTGTGCAACCGCACACCGGAGCTGGACTTCGACGCGTTCTGGGGCAAGGACTCCACTGCCGAGCTGTACCACTTCATCGGCAAGGACATCGTCAACTTCCACGCCCTGTTCTGGCCAGCCATGCTCGAAGGCGCGGGCTACCGCAAGCCGACCGGGATCAACGTGCACGGCTACCTGACCGTCAACGGCCAGAAGATGTCCAAGTCCCGCGGCACCTTCATCAAGGCCCGGACCTACCTGGACCACTTGTCGCCGGAATACCTGCGCTATTACTACGCGGCCAAGCTGGGCCGTGGCGTCGACGACCTCGACCTGAACCTCGAAGACTTCGTGCAGAAGGTCAACTCCGACCTGGTGGGCAAGGTCGTCAACATCGCCAGCCGTTGCGCCGGTTTCATCAACAAAGGCAATGCCGGCGTGATGGTCGACACCAACGCCGCGCCTGAATTGACCGAAGCCTTCCTGGCCGCCGCGCCAAGCATCGCCGACGCCTATGAAGCCCGTGACTTCGCCCGCGCCATGCGCGAGATCATGGGCCTGGCCGACCGCGCCAACGCCTGGATCGCCGACAAGGCGCCGTGGTCGCTGAACAAACAGGAAGGCAAGCAGGATGAAGTCCAGGCCATCTGCGCCACAGGCATCAACCTGTTCCGCCAACTGGTGATCTTCCTCAAACCGGTGCTGCCACTGCTGGCCGCCGACGCCGAGGCGTTCCTCAACGTCGCGCCGCTGACCTGGAACGACCACACGACCTTGCTCAGCAATCACCAGCTGAACGAGTTCAAGCCGTTGATGACCCGTATCGACCCGGTCAAGGTGCAAGCCATGACCGACGCCTCGAAAGAAGACCTGACCGCCAGCCAGACCGACACCGGCGCAGCCGCGCCTGCCGGCAATGGCGAACTGGCCAAGGATCCGCTGTCGCCGGAAATCGAGTTCGACACCTTTGCGGCAGTCGATTTGCGTGTCGCGCTGATCGTCAAGGCTGAGCATGTGGAAGGTGCTGACAAGCTGCTGCGCCTGACCCTGGACATCGGTGACGAGCAACGCAATGTGTTCTCCGGGATCAAGAGCGCTTATCCGGACCCGTCGAAGCTCGATGGTCGCCTGACCATGATGATCGCCAACCTCAAGCCACGGAAAATGAAGTTCGGCATCTCCGAAGGCATGGTGATGGCGGCCGGCCCTGGCGGTGAAGAGATCTACCTGCTCAGCCCTGACAGCGGCGCCAAGCCGGGCCAGCGCATTAAGTAAGGTCTGCGGCAAATCGATCCCACAGTCGGGCCTGGCGCGGCTGTGGGATTTTCATGTCTGGCCCACCCTCCCGCCTTGCCGGATAATGCCTACTCTTTTTAGACAATTGCGCTAAAAAAACCCTGTTCCTGCCGGCACGAACAATGACCGAAATCCTGCTTACGCTAATCAGCGCCGCCCTGATCAACAACATCGTGTTGCACTTGCCGTTGGCCGTCGATCCGTTGTTGGCCGGCCAGCGCCGTCAGGTCCATGCCTTGGGTATTGCGACGACCTGCCTGATGCTGGTCGTGGGCATGCTCGGCTACGCGCTCTATCAATGGCTGCTGGTGCCGCTGCAATTGACGACGCTGCGTCTGTTTGTGTTTCTGCCATTGAGCGTGCTGCTGATCAGCCCGCTGCTGAAGTTGCTGACACGGGTGTTTGCGACACTGCCGTTCGAAGGCCTCTGGCCGTTGCTGCTGGGCAATGCCGGCGTGCTCGGCGTGGCCTTGCTCAATGCTCAGGAAGACAAGGGCTTCTTTCACGCCACAGCCTTGAGCCTCGGTGCAGGACTGGGCTTCTGGCTGGTGTTGAGCCTGTTCACTGATTTGCGTGAACGCACGACTGACAACGATGTTCCCCTGCCCTTTCGCGGCTTGCCGATCGACCTGATTGGTGCCGGCCTGATCGCAGTGGCCTTTCTCGGATTCAGCGGACTGATCAAAACATGAGTCTGATTCAACTCATCGACGCACTCTTGCCGCAAACCCAATGCGGCAAGTGCGGCCACCCCGGGTGCAAGCCGTACGCCGAAGGCATCGCCAATGGCGAGCCGATCAACAAGTGTCCGCCAGGCGGCAACGAAACCATTAATGCCCTGGCCGAACTGCTGAAGGTGCCGGTGCTGGAACTGGACATCACTCGCGGCTCGGCACCTGCGCAGATCGCCTATATCCGCGAGGCCGAGTGCATTGGTTGCACCAAGTGCATTCAGGCCTGTCCGGTCGATGCCATCGTCGGCGCGGCCAAACTGATGCACACGGTGATCATCGATGAGTGCACCGGTTGCGACCTCTGCGTGGCACCGTGCCCGGTGGACTGCATCGAAATGCGCCCACTGTTGCCGAACATGGTACTGCCCGTTGTCGGGGGGCTGGCCCTCACACCGCAGGCGCGGCAGGCCCGCACACTCAAGCGCGATCACGCACGGCGCCGCTTCGAACAACGCAATGCCCGCTTGCAGCGTGAAGAGCAACAGAAAGTTGCCGAGCGTCAGGCAAGGCAGCGAGCTGCGCAACCTGCCGAGGTGACAGCCGACCCGGTGCAGGCGGCCCTCGAACGCGTTCGCGCACAGAAAACCGCCAATGCCGATGCCGTGCTGAAAAAGGCCAAGATCGATGTGGCGATGAGTCGGGCGCAGTTGCACAAATCGCTGAAGGCCTTTGGGCATCCGCCGACCTTCGAACAGCAATCGCAGTTGATCGTCCTGCAACAACAGTTCGAAGCCGCCGAACAAAACCTGGCGCAACTGGAAAGCGTCGCCCCAACTGCCCCGGCGCCGACGGTCGTAGTTGTGTCGTCAAATGATGCCGATCTGAAACGAGCCAAGATCCAGTTGGCCATGCGCCGCGCCGAACTCAAGAAGGCTCAGGCCAACGAAGCACCGGCGGAACAAATCGAAGCCCTGGAGCGCGCACTCGGTGAAGCCGAACGCCTGGTGGACGCCCATGCCAGCCCTTGACTCAGTTGATGATCGCCTGCAACAGGCGATGAAACTGGTGCTGCTGGCCACGCTGCCGGGAATGCTGGCGGCGTTCTGGCTGTATGGCTGGGGCGTATTGATCAATCTGGTTCTGGCGGCCGCTGCCGCGTTGGCCGTCGAGGGCGCCGTCGTGCATTTGCGCAAGCGACCGCCGGGGCCAACCTTGAGTGACGGTAGCGCGCTGGTCAGTGCCACATTGCTGGCTCTGGCGCTGCCGCCTTACTGCCCATGGTGGCTGACCCTCAGTGCTGCCGCTTTTGCGATGGTGTTCGGCAAGCACTTGTATGGCGGCGTCGGTTCAAATCCCTTCAACCCGGCGATGCTCGGTTTTGCCCTGGTGCTGGTGACCTTTCCCCAACCAATGACCCTTTGGCCATCGCCCCATGGCATGGATCTGCTGAGCGGCCTGCAGCACGTGTTCGGCGTCGGCCACGCGCCGGATGCGTGGGTGCAGGCCACGGCACTGGACAGTCTGCGAATCAACAAAAGCCTGACCATGGATGAACTGTTTGCCGGCAACCCGGCATTCGGACACTTTGGCGGCCGGGGGGTGGAATGGCTGAACCTGGCCTTTGTGGCGGGCGGTGTGTTTCTCCTGCAACGAAAGGTGATCAGTTGGCATGCACCGGTCGGCATGCTGGCCAGCCTGTTCATCGTCAGCCTGCTGTGCTGGAACGGTTCGGGCTCCGACTCCCATGGCTCGCCGCTGTTTCATCTGCTTAGCGGCGCGACCATGCTGGGGGCGTTCTTTATCATTACAGAACCGGTGTCCGGCGCCAGAAGCCCTGGCGCGAAATTGCTGTTCGGTGTCGGCGTCGGGCTCCTGACCTATCTGATTCGTACTTGGGGCGGCTACCCGGACGGCATCGCCTTCGCCGTGCTGTTGATGAACCTGTGCGTGCCGGCGCTGGAGCGGTTCGTAGCGGCCAGGCAACAGCCGGAGGCGCCATGAACCGGATATCAAGCATAGCGCTTGTGGTGCTTTTGGCCACATTGGGCCTTGGCGTGACCTACTTCGTGCAACTCGGCAGCGCGCCACGCATTGCAGCCGAACAGCGCCTGATCGACAGCCGTAATCTGCTGGACCTGATCGCGCCGGACAGCTACGACAATCAGCCACTCGAACAGCCCATAAAGATTGAAGCAACCACGCTGACCAACAGCACCTTGCTGGGTGGTTATCTGGCGACCCGGGCCGATCAACCCGTCGCGGTGTTGCTGCGCAGCCAAACCCTTGGCTACGCCGGTGCCATCGACCTGTTGATCGCTGTCGACGCCAATGGCAGGTTACTGGGCGTCAAAACCCTCAAACAGTCGGAAACACCGGGACTGGGGGCACGGATCGCCGACTGGCCCAATGCCTGGCTCCAGTTTTTTTCCGGCAAGTCTCGAACTGAACCCGGTGACAGCGGCTGGGCGCTTAAAAAGGATCAGGGACAGTTCGATCAGATCGCAGGCGCAACCATCACCTCTAGAGCGGTAATCAATGCCGTCCACGATGCCTTGCGCTACTTCGATGAACACCGGCAACAACTGCTCGGAATCCCTGCCCATGGATAACTCATCGACTCTGCGCAACGCCTTGATGCTGACGCCGCTGATCGGCGCCACCCACTCGCTGATGGCCGCACTAGGCCTGTGCCTGATGTTCATGGTGGTGACCCAGTTGTTCAGCCTGGCCATGGGCGCCCTGCGATCCCGACTGGTCCCGACGACCCGCTTGCTAGCCAGCGTCCTGTTGGCGGCCACGCTCACCAGTTGCGCGCAACTCATGGCTCAGGCCTGGTCGCTGCAATGGCAGCAGCATCTGGGGTTTTATGGCGCCTTGATCGCCTTGCAATGCGTCGTACTGGAACACAGCGGGTTCTTTCAGAACGGTTGGCGCCAACGCCTGCGACTCAATAGCCTGTTTGCCACGCTGATGATCGCGCTGGGCCTGCTGCGCGAGCTCATCGGCAACGGAACACTTGGAAACCATCTATCGTGGCTGTTCGGTGCAACACAAACTGACTGGCAAGGCTGGGTACTGGTGGCTGATGGCGGCCTGCGCCTGACCACATTGGTCCCTGGCGGGTTCATCCTGCTCGGGCTGCTGATCGCCGCCTGGCAGGCCTGGCGCCCCACGCCCATACATTGATTGCCTTCAAGGAAACGCACTGCCCATGAATGCCGCAAAACGCCTGGAAATCTTCCGCAGACTGCACGAGGACAACCCGGAACCAAAGACCGAGCTAGCCTACTCCTCGCCCTTCGAATTGCTAATTGCCGTGATTCTCTCGGCGCAGTCGACCGATGTCGGCGTCAACAAGGCCACTGCCAAGCTGTTCCCGGTCGCCAATACCCCGGCAGCGATCCATGCCCTGGGAGTCGAGGGACTGTCGGAGTACATCAAGACCATCGGCCTGTACAACAGCAAAGCGAAAAACGTGATCGAAACCTGCCGCTTGCTGGTCGAGCGTCACGCCGGTGAGGTGCCACAAACCCGCGAAGAGCTGGAAGCACTGCCCGGCGTCGGCCGCAAGACCGCCAATGTGGTACTCAATACGGCATTCCGTCAGCTGACTATGGCCGTCGACACGCATATTTTCAGGGTCAGCAACCGGACTGGCATTGCTCCCGGCAAGAATGTGGTGGAAGTCGAGAAAAAACTGATGAAATTCGTGCCCAAGGAGTACCTGCTCGACTCCCATCACTGGCTGATCCTTCACGGCCGCTATGTTTGCCTGGCCCGCAAGCCCCGATGCGGTAGCTGCCGGATCGAGGACTTGTGCGAATACAAGCACAAAACCTCCGACGATTGAGGCGCTATTAGGTTTATTGATTTGTCGATTGAAAAAATCTTTTTTACCCGCCGGGAGATTGTCGATATAAGGAGCGCCAAAGGCCTTCTTAGCCTGGAGCAACTAAATGAGTACTGGCAAAGAGCAATTGGACGTAGAAGACGATTTCACCACCGCCGAAACCGATGACGCTGAGCCGGTGGTTGAAGTAGCGAAAACTAATCTGAGCAAACGCCGCACCATCGACAACCTGCTGGAGGAGCGCCGACTGCAAAAGCAATTGGCCGATTACGATTTTGACTTATGACACCTGAAAGCCTCCCGAAACGGAGGCTTTTTTCTAAGTGCCATACCCTGGTAGGCGCCCCTTGTCGTGCAGTTACGTCATCACACCAGACCATTGCGTTGTGCCAGTTCGATCAGATCGACCAGAGACCGCGCATTCAGCTTGAGCAACAGGCGAGTCTTGTAAGTACTGACTGTTTTATTGCTGAGAAACATCCCATCGGCAATTTCTTTATTGGTCTTTCCTCGGGCCAACTGTTGCAGGACCATCATTTCCCGCCCCGACAACCGATCAACCATATCGGCCTCACTGGCATTCCCCAAACTGCAACGCACGGTATGCAAGGCTTGATTAGGAAAGTAACTGTAGCCTGACAACACGGCCTTTATTGCACTGAGCAACTCCGTGAGGTCTTGTTGTTTGCAGACATAGCCGGCTGCACCGGATTGCATGCAACGCATCGAAAAATGCCCCGGCGCCTGGGAAGTCAAAATCAGCACTTTCATCGGCATTGAGGTCGAAGACAAACGCGCGATAACTTCCAACCCGTCCAGCTTCGGAATTCCGATATCCAGAATGACAATGTCCGGCATAAGTTCACGGGCTAGTTGCAGTGCGTCCACACCGTTATCGGTTTCTGCAATAACTTCGTAGCCATGACGCTCCATTAGCATACGTACCGCAAGACGAATGACGGGGTGATCATCCACGATCAGCACTTTATTCATGGGCAAGTCCAATTTTCGCTGTTCGAATTTTTAGAGCCCGCACAATAGCCTAGTCGTTTCACCCATGGCATGTCGCCCCTCCCAGCCACCCACACCAAGAGACATACCCTACAAACAACACGGATTCCTCCTACAAAAATCCCTCGAACAGAATGAATTGAAAACTGTATCAGCGTCAGTCTGTCGCACTTTCCAGCCGGCACCCCTGTCGATTTACGACCAAAATTTTCCGAGAGCCAGCTTGATCTGTCGCACTCTGACAAGCATTAGCCTCTATCTCTCAGTTAAAACGTAACTGATATTTACGCATTCAACCCTCACACCAGAAATATCACACATCAAGCATCCAATTACTCTTACAGCAAATAATATTTTTTGAGCAATCATTAAAACACACCCCACACTCAAGAACCCCAAGAGCAATACAACAAACAAATTAAAACCTGTCAAAAACCAACAAACAATAAAAATCACTACAATAACCAGCACATCGGCCCAACCTCATAAACCACTCGAGAACAGACAACCCGCATGAGTACAGAATATGATAAAAAAACGAATCACCAACCCAATGACAATTATCGCAATATTCGCAGCACTCTCTGAAACTTCGGCAGCCGTATCTCTCCCCTTCCTTGATCAGGAGGAAAGAGAGCTCTACGTCTGGTTCCTGATCAGTTTTCCGTTCTATTTACTTTTACTTTTTTTCGCAACACTCAACTTCAACTATAAATCACTTTATGCGCCTTCCGATTTTGAAAAGGGAAAGCACTTCATGAAGGTCATGGATGATGTTGGGCGGTCGGAAAAAAAAGCGTCCGGGAAGTCGTCTGAAAACCCCGCTCTGAAAACGTCAACGAATGACTGGCAGTCAGCTCGCACGCCCTGTGGCGCACAGGACCCACCAACCGGGATTGGTCTGCAAACCACTGTCTCTGTTCAGCATTACCTTCAGCTGCCGGAGCCAGTAAAAGACGTGTACATCGTTGATGTACGCTGGATGAGCAAAGAGGTCGAGTTTGGAGCGCTGCTGGAGAAAATCCAGAGGCCACGGGAAAAGGCGGCATACGTGATTCTGTTTGTCACTTGTGCAGTTTCGGAGAAATTACTGAAAGCCAGTGCGCTTGAACATTCAAAGCAGGCCAACAAGCGCAGTGCTGCCGTTTATGTAGCCTACAATCTCGACTCGCACCGGTTGTCTGTCATTGATCAGGCCGGGCAACCGGCGAGCAACAACCTGTAGTACAGGTCAGGCCATTGAGCAGGAGAAAAACAGGAAATCATCAGCGGAAACGAAAACACCCGACAACGCAGTAACTGGCGTCACGCCCCGTTTTCAGGTACCTGACCTCGTCGAGGACGAGGTCAGGCATCCATCACGACTTCAAAGGTCTCAGAACAGCTTCCGGCCTTTGTTCGCCGCAATGCGCATGCGCAGGGCGTTGAGCTTGATGAAGCCCGCAGCATCCGCCTGGTTGTACGCGCCGCCATCTTCTTCGAAGGTAGCGATGTTGGCGTCGAACAGCGAGTCGTCGGACTTGCGGCCAGTGACGATCACATTGCCCTTGTACAGCTTCAGGCGCACAACGCCGTTCACGTTGACCTGGGACGCATCGATCATCTGTTGCAGCATCAGACGCTCAGGGCTCCACCAGTAGCCGGTGTAGATCAGGCTGGCGTACTTGGGCATCAACTCGTCCTTGAGGTGAGCCACTTCGCGGTCCAGGGTGATCGATTCGATCGCACGGTGGGCACGCAGCATGATGGTGCCGCCAGGAGTTTCGTAGCAGCCACGGGACTTCATGCCCACGTAGCGGTTCTCGACGATGTCGAGACGGCCGATACCGTGTTCGCCACCGATACGGTTCAGGGTCGCCAGCACGGTGGCCGGAGTCATTTCGACGCCGTCCAGCGCGACGATGTCGCCGTTGCGGTAGGTCAGTTCCAGGTACTGCGCCTTGTCTGGAGCGTTTTCCGGGGAAACGGTCCAGCGCCACATGTCTTCTTCGTGCTCGGTCCAGGTGTCTTCCAGCACGCCGCCTTCATAGGAGATGTGCAGCAGGTTGGCATCCATGGAGTACGGGGACTTCTTCTTGCCGTGGCGCTCGATCGGGATCGCGTGCTTATCGGCGTAATCCATCAGCTTTTCACGGGACAGCAGGTCCCATTCACGCCAAGGGGCAATCACTTTCACACCAGGCTTCAAGGCGTACGCGCCCAGTTCGAAACGAACCTGGTCGTTGCCTTTGCCGGTGGCGCCATGGGAAATGGCGTCAGCGCCGGTTTCGTTGGCGATTTCGATCAGGCGCTTGGCGATCAGCGGACGAGCGATGGAAGTACCCAGCAGGTACTCGCCTTCGTAAACGGTGTTGGCGCGGAACATCGGGAAAACGAAATCGCGCACGAACTCTTCGCGCAAGTCGTCGATGTAGATCTCTTTGACGCCCATGGCCTGAGCCTTGGCGCGTGCAGGTTCGACCTCTTCGCCCTGACCCAGGTCAGCGGTGAAGGTCACCACTTCACAGTTATAAGTATCCTGCAGCCACTTGAGGATCACCGAAGTGTCCAGGCCGCCGGAATACGCCAGAACGACCTTGTTTACGTCCGCCATGCCATCACTCCACGGGATTCTACGGAAAGCCGGGAAGTCTACCGCTCATGCAGAATAATTTACAGTGGCGCGACAGCTTATGACGACGAAGCGACAGATTATGTCGAGAGGGCGACGATGACCAAAGAGTCAGGAAGTTGCCGAAACGGCCGCTTTCGTTGCTTGCGGGGCGACTTGTTCCGCGGGCGCTCCGCGCTCCAGGCGTACCGCTACTCGACGGTTCTTCGCGCGGTTGGTGTTGTTGGTGTTAGGCGCCACCGGATAACGCTCGCCATGGAAACGCAGGGTGATTTGCGACTCCTGGATGCCGTTGGCCTTGAAGAACTCCATCACTGCCAGGGCTCGGCGCCGCGACAGGTCGCGGTTGGTCAGGCGGTTGCCGCTGTTGTCGGAGTGACCGTCGAGCTCGATGTGATTGACCGTCGGATCGGCCTTCATGTACTCCAGCATCACCTGCAGCTTGGCTTTTGCGGCGCTGTCGAGTTCGATTCCACCGCCGGGGAAGCCGATTTCGGATTGCTTCACCTGTTCGAAATTCTGTGGCAACAGCTTCGCCACGCAACCTTGGTAGTCGGCAAACGCTTTGGTGAACCTGACCGGCAACAAGCGTACTTCCGACACCCGCCCATCCCCCGAGGAATGTCGAACCACCGGGCTGCGACCGTCCATCAGGCCACTGATCAGACGCCCGGCCTGAACCTGTGAGCTGTTGAACAATACGTTGCCACTGCCGATTCTCACCGTGCCCAGATTGATGTCGTCACGTCCCGGTTGCCACGGCGCGGCAGCGGCCAGCAGCGTCGCCGAGCCACCGCCGATCATCGGGTTGTAGGTTTTCAGACGAAACGTCGCCTGCTCGCCGGCACGACGCACGAACTCGCCCGAACCGAAATCGGTGATCGGCTGAGTCAGGCGGCATTCGAACTTGTCGCCTTCGACCGTCCACTCAATGTTCTCCAGAGGTGTCTGGAAAGTGAGCGCCATCGCCGGAAGGCTGGCAAACACACTGAGCAAGGCTAAATAACGCTGGCGCACGGGAGGCTCCACTGGTTTCTACAACAAAAAGACCGACACACACATGTTTACGGCATACCTGTTGGATATCGGAAGCTTCCTGCAAAACTTGATAGCGAGTGCCTGCAAGAGTCTTTTCCGGTAGCATTCCCTTGAGTTTGACCCGCCTGGAATCCCCTCATGTCCGACCGCCTGACCCTGCTGCGTCCCGACGACTGGCATATTCATCTTCGCGATGGTGCCGTGTTGACCAATACCGTCGCGGATGTCGCGCGCACCTTTGGCCGCGCCATCATCATGCCCAACCTGGTTCCACCGGTGCGCAACGCGGCCGAAGCCGACGGCTATCGCCAGCGGATTCTCGCTGCCCGACCGGCCGGCAGCCTGTTCGAGCCACTGATGGTCCTGTACCTGACCGACCGCACCCAACCTGAAGAAATTCGCGAGGCCAAGGCCAGCGGATTCATTCACGCCGCCAAGCTGTACCCGGCCGGCGCGACTACCAACTCGGACTCTGGTGTTACCAGCATCGACAAGATTTTCCCTGCACTTGAGGCCATGGCCGAAGTCGGGATGCCGTTGCTGGTTCACGGTGAAGTCACCCGTGGTGATGTCGACGTGTTCGACCGCGAAAAAATCTTCATCGATGAACACATGCGCCGTGTGGTCGAGCGCTTCCCGACCCTCAAAGTGGTCTTCGAGCACATCACCACCGCGGACGCCGTGCAGTTCGTCAACTCGGCTTCGGCCAACGTGGGCGCGACCATCACCGCGCACCACCTGTTGTACAACCGCAACCACATGCTGGTGGGCGGGATCCGGCCGCACTTCTATTGCCTGCCGATCCTCAAGCGCAATACCCACCAGGAAGCCCTGCTCGACGCCGCCACCAGTGGCAGCGAGAAGTTCTTCCTCGGCACCGACTCGGCCCCCCACGCCCAGCACGCCAAGGAAGCGGCGTGCGGTTGCGCCGGTTGTTACACCGCCTATGCGGCCATCGAGATGTATGCCGAAGCCTTCGAACAGCGCAATGCGCTGGACAAGCTCGAGGCCTTCGCCAGCCTCAACGGCCCTCGGTTCTATGGTCTGCCGGCCAACACCGATCGCATCACCCTGGTCCGCGAAGAGTGGACCGCCCCGACCAGCCTGCCATTTGGCGAGCTGACCGTTATCCCGCTGCGCGCCGGTGAAAAACTGCGCTGGCGCCTGCTGGAGGAACACGCGTGAGTGAAGACCATTTCGACGACGAACTGGAAGGCAATGGCGGCGGAGGCGGCCCTCGTCATCCAATGGCGGCCAGGTTCCGTGGTTACCTGCCGGTTGTCGTCGACGTAGAAACCGGTGGCTTCAATTCGGCCACCGATGCCCTGCTGGAGATCGCCGCGACCACCATCGCCATGGATGAAAAGGGTTTTGTTTACCCCGATCACACCTACTTCTTCCGTGTCGAGCCGTTCGAAGGCGCGAACATCGAAGCGGCGGCCCTGGAGTTCACCGGGATCAAGCTCGATCACCCGCTGCGCATGGCCGTGAGTGAAGAGTCTGCCCTGAACGATATCTTCCGCGGCGTGCGCAAGGCCCTCAAGGCCAATGGCTGCAAACGGGCGATCCTGGTCGGGCATAACAGCAGCTTCGACCTGGGCTTCCTCAATGCTGCTGTTGCGCGGCTGGACATGAAGCGCAATCCGTTCCATCCGTTCTCCAGTTTCGATACCGCAACGCTCGCCGGCCTCGCTTACGGTCAAACCGTACTGGCCAAGGCTTGCCAGGCAGCGGACATTGACTTCGACGGTCGCGAGGCTCACTCGGCTCGCTACGACACCGAGAAGACGGCAGAGCTGTTCTGCGGCATCGTCAATCGCTGGAAGCAGATGGGTGGCTGGGAAGATTTCGACGACTGAGTCGGCCTCGGTGTTATCCCGCCCATAAAAAAACCGGCCTTGATGGCTAATGCCGATCAGTTAAGCCTCATTGCTTGACCTTTGGCCGCAAGAAATCAAAATCCGATGCCTGAATAGGCATCGGATTTTTTTATGCGTCTGGCTCGGGCACTGGAACTGACCCACAACTTCGTCTCGACTCCCAATTCCCTCGAGGGATTGGACTCGTTGCTTGATCCATCGCTGGTCGAACAGGCCTTGGAACAAGCCGGTG
>NZ_JAGYGI010000025.1:0-90785 GCF_019947365.1 Pseudomonas sp. GL-R-26
CACCGGCTTGTTCCAAGGCCTGTTCGACCAGCGATGGATCAAGCAACGAGTCCAATCCCTCGAGGGAATTGGGAGTCGAGACGAAGTTGTGGGTCAGTTCCAGTGCCCGAGCCAGACGCATAAAAAAATCCGATGCCTATTCAGGCATCGGATTTTGATTTCTTGCGGCCAAAGGTCAAGCAATGAGGCTTAACTGATCGGCATTACCCTTCAAGGGCCTCTTTTTTTGCCTGGCAGATATTTAAATTCGGCCGAGCAAGAGCAGGATCAACAGCACCACCAATACGACGCCGATGATTCCGGACGGGCCGTAACCCCAACTTCTGGAGTGCGGGAAGACCGGTAAACCACCGACCAGTAACAGGATCAGAATGATGATCAGTATTGTGCCCATGTCTGTTTCCTTGTCGAAAATGCAGTGGATTGACCATGCCAATCAAGGTCAGTGGGACTGAAGTAAATTCGAGCTGCTTAAAAATCCGACTCTTGCGCTTGCAGGAAAATTCCAAGTTTTTTTGAAGTATTTCGGACGGGTTCTTATTTCTTTTGTAGTTGCCTTAATTGCGTCAGACGCTCCCGCAGTTTGCTCGGGCCATTCAGCAATCTGATGGAGCGTGGGTCGGGGAATATCCTTCGCTACACTCGGTGCATCTTCCGAGAACAACAAGGCTGTTTGCTATGCAAAATCGCATGATGATCACTGGTGCAGGCTCGGGCCTGGGTCGCGAAATCGCGCTGCGCTGGGCGCGTGAAGGCTGGCAACTGGCCTTGTCGGACGTCAGCGAGCCCGGTTTGCAGGAAACCCTCAAGCTGGTCCGCGAAGCGGGCGGCGACGGTTTCATCCAGCGCTGCGACGTGCGCGATTACAGCCAGTTGACAGCGTTCGCCCAAGCCTGCGAAGTCAAACTCGGTGGCATCGATGTCATCGTCAACAACGCGGGTGTAGCGTCTGGCGGGTTCTTCAGTGAGTTGTCCCTGGAGGACTGGGACTGGCAGATTGCGATCAACCTGATGGGCGTAGTCAAGGGCTGCAAGGCGTTCCTGCCACTGCTGGAAAAAAGCAAAGGCAAGATCATCAACATCGCGTCCATGGCCGCGCTGATGCAAGGCCCGGCGATGAGCAACTACAACGTGGCCAAGGCGGGCGTGGTGGCGTTGTCCGAAAGCCTGCTGATCGAGTTGGCGCATCAGGAAGTCGGCGTGCATGTGGTGTGTCCGTCGTTCTTCCAGACCAACCTGCTGGACTCTTTTCGTGGCCCGACCCCGGCCATGAAAGCCCAGGTCGGCAAGTTGCTGGAAAGCTCGCCCATCAGCGCCGCCGACATCGCCGACTACATCTATCGGCAGGTCGCCGCCGGCGAGTTCATGATCCTGCCCCACGAGCAGGGGCGCATGGCCTGGGCGATCAAGCAGAAGAACCCGCAATTGCTCTACAACGAAATGACCGTCATGGCCGACAAAATGCGCGTCAAGGCCAGGCAATCCGCAAGCTGATCTTGCCCGCAGGCAACGCTGTGGTTAGGGTGGCCGCCATCGGCCATCCTCGCGAGACGCTTGCATGCTCAATTACCTGTGGTTTTTCCTCGCCGCGCTGTTCGAAATTGCCGGTTGCTTTGCCTTCTGGATGTGGCTGCGCCAGGGTAAAAGCATGTGGTGGGTGGTGCCGGCGCTCCTGAGCCTGACCCTGTTCGCCCTGCTGCTGACCCGGATCGAAGCCACCTACGCCGGCCGCGCCTACGCCGCTTACGGTGGCATCTACATCATTGCCTCAATCGGCTGGTTGGCCGTGGTCGAGCGGATTCGTCCGCTGGGTTCGGACTGGCTCGGTGTGGCGCTGTGTGTGATCGGCGCGAGCATCATTCTGTTCGGGCCGCGATTCTCCGCGTCCTGACAGATCGGCCCTACATTCAACCGGCCTGTCAGACCTTTCCGTAAGTGGTGTGCGCCAAGGGCTGTCAGTCCGGTCTGGTTTGCTGTCGGAGCATTGTAGGCGTACGGCGGGCCGGGCATCTTCAAGGGCCAGAAACCCCTGAAGGACACTCTTCATGCTCGTACTCACTCGCGTTGTGGGCGAAACCATTTCCATCGGTGACAACATTACCGTGCGCGTTCTCGCGATCAACGGAAACAACATTCGCTTTGGCGTCGAAGCGCCTCAGGACGTCAATGTGCACCGCTGCGAAATCTACGAACGCATCCAGAACAAACTGGCGAAGACCAAGGGACGCTGAAGACTTCAGTCAAACAGGTGCTTGGGTACGTCGTGCTTGAGCATCAGTTGGCATTGCTCGCTTTCCGGGTCGAAGACAATCAGTGCCTGGCCCTTGGTCAGCGCTTGGCGCACGCGCAGTACGCGGGTTTCCAGGGGGGTGTCGTCACCATTGTCCGTGCCGTCGCGGGTCACGAAATCCTCGATCAGGCGGGTGAGGGTGTCGACTTGAAGTTGGTCGTAGGGGATCAGCATAGGCACCTCGGTTGGATCAATGGCGCGATGCTACGGCGAATGCGAGATTGCCGCTAGTTTGGTCGTTTTATGTTGTCCGATCCGCCGCCATCGTCGGAACGCCGCCCGGAGCAAGCTCGCTCCCACAGGGTTCAGCGGCGGACCGGATATTAGTGTTCACCACCGATCAACTGTGGGAGCGAGCTTGCTCGCGATAGCGGTATACCTGGCGATAGCGGTATACCTGGCGATGAAGATCCTGGATCAGTTCTCCGACCGTTGCCCCACCAGGCTGTCCACCGACGGCACTCGCGTATCGCTTTCCATCTGTGTGTCATGTTCGAGCTGATGGCTGAAGCGGTCCAGTGAGCCCTTGGCCGGTTGTGCATCGCTGGCAAACACGGGCGGGCTGAGGATATACGCACCGAGCAGGCGGCTCAGGGCGGCGAGGCTGTCGATGTGGGTGCGCTCGTAACCGTGGGTGGCGTCGCAGCCGAAGGCGAGCAGGGCGGTGCGAATGTCGTGGCCGGCGGTCACCGCCGAATGGGCGTCGCTGAAGTAGTAGCGGAACAGGTCCCGGCGTGCCGGCAACTCGTTGTCGCTGGCCAGGCGCAAGAGGTGGCGCGACAGGTGATAGTCATAGGGGCCGCCGGAATCCTGCATCGCGATGCTCACCGCGTGCTCGTTGGAGTGTTGGCCAGGCGCGACCGGTGCGATGTCGATGCCGACGAATTCACTGACGTCCCAGGGCAAAGCCGCCGCCGCGCCGCTGCCAGTTTCCTCGGTGATGGTGAACAGCGGATGGCAGTCGATCATCAGCTCTTCGCCACTGTCGACAATGGCTTTGAGCGCGGCCAGCAGCGCGGCCACCCCGGCCTTGTCGTCGAGGTGACGGGCGCTGATGTGGCCGCTTTCGGTGAACTCCGGTAGCGGGTCGAAGGCGACGAAATCGCCGACGCTGATGCCCAGCGATTCGCAGTCGGCACGGGTGGCGCAGTAAGCGTCCAGGCGCAATTCGATGTGATCCCAACTGATCGGCATTTCATCCACGGCGGTATTGAACGCGTGCCCGGAAGCCATCAGCGGCAGGACGCTGCCGCGGATCACGCCATTGTCAGTAAACAGGCTGACCCGGCTGCCTTCGGCAAAACGGCTGGACCAGCAGCCGACGGGCGCGAGGCTCAGGCGGCCGTTGTCCTTTACCGCACGCACCGCCGCGCCGATGGTGTCCAGGTGGGCGGAAACGGCGCGGTCGGGGCTGTTCTTCTTGCCCTTGAGCGTGGCACGGATGGTGCCGCGACGGGTCAGCTCGAAGGGAATGCCCAGTTCTTCAAGACGTTCGGCGACGTAGCGCACGATGGTGTCGGTGAACCCGGTGGGGCTGGGAATGGCGAGCATTTCCAGCAGCACTTTTTGCAGGTAACCGAGGTCCGGTTCGGGGATTTTGCTGGTCATGGAAACTCCTGATTGGTTATCGCCTATACGGCCGCCTTCGCGAGCAGGCTCGCTCCTACAGGGGGAACGCGATCAAAGGTGGGAGCGAGCCTGCGCGCGATAGCATCAGTCCAGACAACACATGGCTAAGAGACCACCGGCTGACTGTATGGAAACAACAGATCCACAAACCGCTCCGCCGTTGGCTGCGGTTCATGGTTGGCCAGCCCGGCCCGTTCATTGGCTTCGATAAATGCATAGTCCGGCTGGTCAGCGGCGGACACCATCAGGTCGAGACCGACCATGGGAATGTCCAGGGCCCGCGCGGCCCGTACCGCTGCATCCACCAGCGTCGGGTGCAGGATCGCCGTGACATCCTCAAGCACGCCGCCGGTATGAAGATTCGCCGTGCGCCGTACGAACAGGTGCTCACCGGCCGGCAGAATGCTGTCGTAGCCGTATCCGGCTGCACGCAAGGTGCGCAGGGTTTCCTGGTCCTGCGGGATCTTGCTTTCGCCGCCCGTGGCCGCTTGTCGCCGGCGGCTCTGGGCTTCGATCAATGCACCGATGGAGTGCTGGCCGTCGCCGACCACTTCGGCCGGCCGGCGAATGGCGGCGGCGACCACTTCAAAGCCGATCACCACAATGCGCAGGTCCAGGCCTTCGTGGAAACTTTCCAGCAGTACGCGGCTGTCGAAGTGGCGAGCGGCTTCCATGGCTTGCTGCACTTCCTCGATGGTGCGCAAATCCACCGCCACCCCTTGGCCCTGTTCACCATCCAGTGGCTTGACCACCACGCGCTGGTGTTCATCGAGGAAGGCCAGGTTGTCATCGGCGTTACCCGCCAGTTGCTGCGCCGGCAGGTTCAATCCGGCAGCCTTGAGCACTTTGTGGGTCAGGCTTTTGTCCTGGCACAGGGTCATGCTGACGGCGCTGGTCAAGTCGCTCAGGGATTCGCGGCAGCGTACCCGGCGCCCGCCATGGCTGAGGGTGAACATCCCGGCGTCGGCGTCATCGACGTGCACATCGATGCCACGACGGTGTGCTTCCTCGACAATGATCCGAGCGTAGGGGTTGAACGCGGCTTCCGGGCCGGGCCCGAGAAACAGCGGCTGATTGATGCCGTTCTTGCGCTTGATGGCGAAGGTCGTCAGGTTGCGAAAACCGAGCTTGGCGTAGAGGCTTTTCGCCTGGCGGTTGTCGTGCAGCACCGACAGGTCGAGGCAGGCGAGCCCGCGACTCATGAAGTGTTCGATCAAATGCCGCACCAGCACTTCACCGACACCCGGCCGCGCACAATGCGGGTCGACCGCCAGGCACCACAGGCTGCTGCCGTTTTCCGGATCGTTGAAGGCCTTGTGGTGGTTGAGGCCCATGACGCTGCCGATGACCGCGCCGCTGTCCTCGTCTTCGGCCAGCCAGTACACCGGGCCGCCCAGATGACGCGGCGTCAGCAGGGTGGCATCGATCGGCAACATGCCGCGGGCCTGGTACAGCTGGTTGATTGCCTGCCAGTCGGCATCGCTTTGCGCGCGTCGAATGCGAAAACCGCGAAACACCCGGGTCGCCTGACGGTAGTCGCTGAACCACAGGCGCAAGGTATCGGACGGGTCGAGGAACAGTTGCGTCGGCTCCAGCCCCAGTACTTGCTGGGGCGCGGCGACGTACAGGGCAATGTCCCGCTCGCCGGGCTGCTCGTTGAGCAACTCCCCGGCCAGGCTCGCGGCATCGGCAAAGGTGTGGCCAATCAGCAAGCGGCCCCAGCCGCAATGCACGGCAATCGGCGCCCCGCCAAGTTCACCGCCATCCTCGGCAAGGCGTGCCTGCAAGCGTTCGTAGGAAGGCGACTGGCCGCGCAACAGGCGTTGGCTGATGGCCGTGGCGTGAGGTTTCATCGGTCAGATTCCTTGTTCGCTGAGCCACAGGTTGAGGGCCGCCAATTGCCACAGCTTGGAGCCGCGCAACGGTGTCAGTTGCCCCTGTGGATCAGTCAGCAGACGGTCGAGCATCGCGGGGTTGAACAGGCCGCGATCCTGGCTGGGATCGAGCAGCAACTCGCGCACCCATTCCAGCGTATCGCCCTGCAAATGCTTGAGGCCCGGCACCGGGAAGTAACCTTTCTTGCGGTCGATCACTTCACTGGGAATCACTTGTCGCGCAGCTTCTTTCAAGACTTGCTTGCCACCGTCCGGGAGTTTGAAACGCCCCGGAATCCGTGCCGACAGCTCCACCAGGCGATAGTCGAGAAACGGCGTGCGCGCTTCCAGGCCCCAAGCCATGGTCATGTTGTCGACCCGTTTGACCGGGTCGTCCACCAGCATCACCGTGCTGTCCAGACGCAAGGACTTGTCCACCGCCGCATCGGCACCGGGCTGGGCAAAATGGGCTTTGACGAAGTCACCGGCGGCGTCATTCGCGGTCAGCCATTTCGGTTGCACAGTGGCGGCGTAGTCGTCATAACTGCGGTCGAAAAACGCTTCGCGGTACGCGGCATACGGATCACTCGCGCCGTCCACTTGCGGATACCAGTGGTAACCGGCGAACAGTTCATCGGCGCCCTGGCCGCTCTGGACGACTTTGCAGTGTTTGGCCACTTCCCGGGACAACAGGTAGAAGGCGATGCAGTCATGGCTGACCATCGGTTCGCTCATGGCGCGGAACGCGGCGGGCAGTTGTTCGATGATTTCCTTTTCTTCGATACGCAGTTGGTGATGCTGCGTGCCGTAGTGCCGGGCGATCAGGTCCGAATACTGGAACTCGTCCCCACGCTCGCCACCGGCATCCTGAAAGCCGATGGAGAAGGTCGACAGATTGTCCACGCCGACTTCCCGCAACAAGCCCACCAGCAAACTCGAGTCGACACCCCCGGACAGCAGCACGCCGACATCGACCGCTGCACGCTGACGAATCGCTACCGCTTCGCGGGTGCTGTCGAGCACACGGTCTCGCCAGTCTTCGAGGCTCAGGTTCTGCTCATCGGCGTGAGGGCCATAGGGCAGGGTCCACCAGGTTTTCTGCTCGGTGCGGCCATCGGCTTCGATGCGCATCCAGGTGGCCGGCGGCAGTTTTTCAATGCCCGCCAGCAAGGTGCGAGGTGCCGGGACCACGGAGTGGAAATTCAGATAGTGATTGAGCGCCACGGGATCGAGGATCGGGTTGATGTCGCCACCCTTGAGCAATGCCGGCAGCGCTGAGGCGAAGCGCAGGCGCTGGCCGGTGCGCGACAGGTACAGCGGTTTCACGCCGAGTCGGTCGCGGGCGATGAACAGGCGTTGGGCATCGCGCTCCCAAATGGCAAAGGCAAACATGCCGTTGAGTTTTGGCAGCAAGGCTTCGCCCCAAGCGTGATAGCCCTTTAGAAGCACTTCGGTATCGCCACCGGAATAGAAGGCGTAACCCAGACTTTCAAGTTCCGCGCGCAGTTCCGGAAAGTTGTAGATCGCCCCGTTGAAGGCCAGGGACAAGCCCAGTTGCGGGTCGATCATCGGCTGTGCCGAGCCGTCCGACAGGTCCATGATTTTCAGGCGTCGATGGCCCAGGGCAACCGGCCCTTGGCTATGAAAGCCCCAGGCGTCGGGGCCGCGGGGGGCCAGGTGATGGGTGATTCGTTCAATGGCTGCAAGGTCTGCAGGTTGTTGATCAAAACGTAACTCGCCAGCTAATCCGCACATAAATTCCTTACCGGTTTTTCCGTTGGGGAGGGTCGATCAATACCGCGCCGGAACAGCGGGTACTCAGAAACTGACCCACCTCGGTAAGGGGAGTTTTAGATCGATGAGTTATATGCGCGCCAGACCACGGCCGAAGCGCCCCGTGAGGGCGACTTCGGCTGGTGTTTCGACTACTTGCCTCGGATCAGGCGCCGCAGGGCAAACCGGTTGGGGTGACAGGCTTCGGCCACGCTTCTGGGCAATGGCAGGGGTTCGTTGTCCAGCCACGCCGCCAGCAGTTCTCCGGACAGCGGCGCGGTGATCAGGCCGCGCGAGCCGTGACCGCTGTTGATGTACAAACCGTCAAGCCATGGGCATTCGATGTCCGGCACCTGCCGGGCATCCTTGCCCAGCGCTGCATAGGCCTGGGTGAATGCCTGGGTGTCGGCCAGCGGGCCGACGATTGGCAAGTAGTCGGGGCTGGTGCAGCGAAACGCGGCGCGACCCTGGAGACTTTCAGGCGCCAGTTTATCGGCCTGTAAGCGCTCGACCAGATCGTGGGAAATCTCTTCGAGCATGGCCAGGTTGCCCAGGTGTTCTACCGTGGTCGGCGTCAGGTCATCGCTCTTGAAATCGAAACTGGCCCCCAGGGTGTGTTCGCCCAAACGGGCAGGGGCGACATAGCCTTCGGCACACACCACGGTGCTCAGGGCCTGGCTTTGCGGTGTTTGCGCCAGGCGGGTGATTTGTCCGCGAATGCGTTTGAGCGGCAACTCGGCGCTCTCGGGGAAACGCTGGATTTCAGCCGCACCGGCGAGCACCACCACGGGGGCGTCGGCAAGCAATCGCTCGCCGTCCCAGGCTTGCCACCGGCCCTCAACCTTGTGCAGCTCCAGCGCATCGTGATGGGTGAGCAATTGAATCTGTGGATGTGCAGCCTGCCACTGGCACAGCGCAGGTGGGTGGACCCAGCCGCCTTCGGGATAGAACAGTCCCCCCTGTGCCAGCCCGATACCGGCCACGGCCTGTGCCTCGGGTTGATCCAGCAGGTGCAGCAAGTCCGCTGGAAACGCCGCGGCCAATTGCGCCTGGCGTTCGGCTTCCTTGGCATTGAAGGCCAGTTGCAACACGCCGCAATCGTCCCAGTCACGGCCCCGTTGCAAGTGTTCGAGCAGTCGTCGGGTGTAGCCGAATCCGCTGACGATCATTTGCGACAGTGCCGTGCCGTGGGCGGATAACTTCAGGTAGAGCACACCCTGCGGGTTGCCCGAGGCTTCCTGGGCGATGTCGTCGTGGCGCTCCAGCACTGTCACTTGCCAGCCCCGCGCGGCAAGGCTGGCGGCGCTGGCACAACCGGCCAGGCCGGCACCGATCACCAGTGCCTGGCGCTCGCCGGTCAGCGGAGCCGGGCGGGCAAACCAGGGTTTGTCCAGGGCCGGGGCCGGCGTTTCCTGAGGCCAGCCGAGGAACTCGCCGCGCAGGATTTCCCATTTGTGGCCGATGCCTGGGGTGCGTTTCATCTTGAAGCCGGCGGCGTTGAGCAGGCGCCGCACCCAGCCGGTGCTGGTGAAGGTGCTGATGGATGCACCGGGAGCGGCCAGGCGTGCGAGCTCGGCAAACAGTTCGGCGGTCCACATGTCGGGGTTTTTCGCCGGAGCGAAACCGTCGAGGAACCAGGCGTCGATTCGGGCATCGAGTTGCGGCAGTTGCTCCAGTGCATCGCCGATCAGCAGCGTCAGGGTCACGCGACCGTGGTCCAGCGTCAGGCGCTGAAAACCCTGATGGATGGCTACGTATTGCTCAAGCAGTTGATCGGCAAACACCTTGAGTTCCGGCCACAGCGCCAGGGCCCGCTGCAAGTCGTCGGGACTTAACGGGTACTTCTCGACGCTGACAAAATGCAGCCGCGCACCGGCCGCGGCGTGTTGCTCGAACACCTGCCAGGCACACAGAAAATTCAGCCCGGTGCCGAACCCCGTTTCACCGATGACCAGCCGCCCGCCCTCGGGTAAGGCAGCAAAACGTTCCGCCAAACGGTTCTGTTCGATAAAGACATATCGGGTTTCGTCCAGCCCCGACTGGTCGGAGAAATACACATCGTCGAACACTCGCGAATAGGGGCGACCTTGGTCGTCCCAGTCGAGCTGGGCGTGGGGCAATACAGGTTTCATGGCAGGCTCGGCAACGGCAAGGCCGCCATTCTAGCCGATCGACGGCGTGGTGCTTGATCCGTGGCAAGGTATGCATTGGCCGAGACCGGGAGAATCTCTGCTGGCCTTCAGTTCAATCCGCTAGTCTTGCTCACATCTGGAAGGGAGCCACCCATGTTTGAATCCGCCGAAATCGATCACGCCATCGACAAAGAAACCTACGACGCCGAAATCCCGGCCCTGCGCGAAGCGTTGCTCGAAGCGCAATTCGAATTGCAGCAGCAACGCCGCTTCCCGGTGATCATTTTGATCAATGGCATTGAAGGTGCCGGCAAGGGTGAGACGATCAAGGTGCTCAACGAGTGGATGGACCCGCGCTTGATCGAGGTCCGCACGTTCGATCAGCAAACCGACGAGGAACTGGCGCGGCCGCCGGCATGGCGGTACTGGCGGATGCTCCCGGCCAAGGGGCGCATGGGGATTTTCTTCGGCAACTGGTACAGCCAGATGCTGCAGGGGCGGGTCCATGGAGAGTTCAAGGATCCGCGACTGGACCAGGCGATCAATGCCGCCGAGCGCCTGGAAAAGATGCTCTGCGATGAAGGCGCGCTGATCTTCAAGTTCTGGTTTCACCTCTCCAAGAAGCAAATGAAGGCACGCCTCAAGGCATTGGCCGACGACCCGCTGCACAGCTGGCGCATCAGCCCGCTGGACTGGCAGCAGTCGCAAACCTACGACAGGTTCGTGAAGTATGGCGAACGGGTGCTGCGCCGCACCAGCCGTGACTATGCACCCTGGCATGTGATCGCCGGGGCGGATGCCCATTATCGCAGCCTGGCCGTGGGGCGGATTCTGCTGGCGGGCCTGCAGGGCGCATTGACGAGGCCGACGATCCATCCGGAAAAGGTCAGCGCCGCGCCAGTGTTCCCCAGTGTCGATCAAGTGAACCTGATCGACAGCCTGGACCTGACCCTGCACCTGGACAAGGATGATTACGAGGAACAGCTGATCACCGAGCAGGCGCGGTTTTCCGGGTTGATGCGTGACAAACGCATGCGCCGCCACGCCCTGGTGGCGGTGTTCGAAGGCAACGACGCGGCCGGCAAGGGCGGGGCGATCCGCCGGGTAGCGGCAGCGCTTGATCCACGCCAGTACAGCATCGTGCCGATTGCCGCGCCCACCGAGGAAGAACGGGCGCAGCCATATCTGTGGCGCTTCTGGCGGCACCTGCCGGCCCGGGGCAAGTTCACTGTGTTCGACCGCTCCTGGTATGGCCGGGTGTTGGTGGAGCGCATCGAAGGGTTTTGCAGCCCGGCAGACTGGCTGCGTGCCTACGGTGAAATCAACGATTTCGAAGAACAGCTCACCGACGCCGGTGTGATCGTGGTCAAATTCTGGCTGTCTATCGACAAACAGACGCAACTGGAGCGCTTCGAGGAGCGCGAGAAGATTCCCTTCAAGCGCTTCAAGATCACTGAAGACGACTGGCGCAACCGTGAAAAATGGGATGACTATCGCGGGGCGGTCGGCGACATGGTCGACCGTACCAGCACCGAGATTGCGCCATGGACCCTGGTGGAAGCCAACGACAAGCGCTGGGCACGGGTCAAAGTCTTGCGCACCATCAACCGGGCATTGGAGGAGGCTTTCGAAAAATCCGACCGGCAAGAAGACAAAAAGCGTAAGGACAAGGATTGAGGCGATGGTTACGCATATGCGAGGTGAATGATTGTCGCGGTCGGTGAAGCGCTGGACTTATGCTCGGTCCACTCTCAACCGATAACAACAATGAGGTATGTCATGCGTGAAGTGGTGATCGTCGACAGCGTGCGGACCGGCCTGGCCAAATCCTTTCGCGGTAAATTCAACATGACCCGCCCGGACGACATGGCGGCACACTGTGTCGATGCACTGTTGGCGCGCACCGGTATCGATCCGGCGAGCGTCGAGGACTGCATCGTTGGCGCCGGCTCCAACGAAGGCGCCCAGGGTTTCAATATCGGTCGCAACGTCGCGGTGCTCTCGCGCCTGGGTATCGGCACGGCCGGCATGACCCTCAACCGGTTCTGTTCCTCGGGCTTGCAGGCGATCGCCATTGCCGCCAACCAGATCGCTTCGGGTTGCAGCGACATCATCGTCGCCGGCGGCGTCGAGTCCATCAGCCTGACCATGAATAGCGTCAATAACGACAACCTGATCAACCCGCTGCTCAAGGAGCAGGTGCCGGGCATCTACTTCCCGATGGGCCAGACTGCTGAAGTCGTCGCGCGTCGGTACAGTGTCAGCCGTGAAGAGCAGGACCTGTACGCGCTGCAAAGCCAGCAGCGTACCGCAGAGGCTCAGGCCGGCGGGCTGTTCACCGATGAAATCGTGCCGATGGCGGTGAAGTATCGCGTCGAAGACAAGGCCACAGGTCAAGCACAGACCCTCGACGGCATCGTCGACCGCGATGACTGCAACCGCCCGGACACCACCCTGGAAAGTCTGGCCGGGTTGAAACCGGTGTTCGCCGAAGATGGCTCGGTCACGGCGGGCAACTCTTCGCAGCTGTCTGACGGCGCGTCCATGACCCTGGTGATGAGCCTGGAGAAAGCGCTGGAGCTGGGGCTCAAGCCGAAAGCGTTCTTCCGCGGCTTTACCGTGGCCGGTTGCGCGCCGGACGAAATGGGCATCGGCCCGGTGTTTTCGGTACCGAAACTGCTCAAGGCCAAAGGCTTGCGGATTGACGACATCGACCTGTGGGAGCTCAACGAAGCGTTCGCCTCGCAATGCCTGTACAGCCGCAACCGCCTGGAAATCGACAACGCCCGGTACAACGTCAACGGCGGTTCGATTTCCATCGGTCACCCGTTCGGCATGACCGGTTCGCGCCAGGTCGGGCATCTGGTTCGTGAATTGCAGCGACGCAATCTGCGTTACGGCATCGTCACCATGTGCGTGGGTGGCGGGATGGGGGCAACCGGGCTGTTTGAAGCGGTGCGGTAAGCCTCTATATTTCTCGTTGTCAGTCAGATAGCCATCGCGAGCAAGCTCGCTCCCACAGTGTTCAGCTGCGATCACAAATCTTGTGTACGCCACAAAACCTGTGGGAACGAGCTTGCTCGCGATGGGCGCACCTCGGTTGTAAAAAATCCCCCTCAAAGATTACGACCCGCACAGTTTCATTCGCGGCCAGTCCGAAACTGTCCCTGTGTACGCCACCGCTGCGGGCCTAGAATGACGACTCCTGTCAGTTGGCGTTGGGGTTCACATGCACATTTCATCGGGTCGCTGGGGTTACGGTCTGTTCCTGGCCTTGTTGACCGCGTTGTTGTGGGGAATCCTGCCGATCAAACTCAAGCAGGTATTGCTGGTGATGGACCCGGTAACGGTGACCTGGTTTCGCCTGCTGGTGTCCGGCGGTTGCCTGTTCATTTACCTGACGGCCACCAGGCGCCTGCCCAGCCGCAAGGTGCTCGGTCCTCGTGGTGGCTGGCTGGTGCTGATGGCGGTGCTCGGCTTGGTCGGTAACTATGTGTTGTATTTGATGGGCCTGAACCTGCTCAGCCCCGGCACGGCGCAACTGGTGGTGCAGATGGGCCCGATCATGCTGCTGATCGCCAGTCTGTTTGTGTTCAAGGAGCGTTTCAGCCTGGGACAGGGGATTGGCTTGCTGGTGCTGCTGATCGGCTTTGCGCTGTTTTTCAACCAGCGCTTGAGCGAGTTGCTCACGTCGCTGACCGACTACACCGCCGGCGTGCTGCTGGTGCTGCTGGCGTCCACGGTCTGGACCTTCTATGCCCTGGGGCAGAAGCAATTACTGACGGTGTGGAATTCGCTGCAGGTGATGATGGTGATCTACCTGTTTTGCGCGGCGCTATTGACGCCGTGGGTGCATCCGCTCGAAGCGTTGCAATTGAACCCGTTGCAGGGTTGGTTGCTGCTGGCGTGCTGTCTCAACACCCTGATTGCCTATGGCGCGTTTGCCGAGGCCCTGGCCCATTGGGAAGCCTCCCGGGTCAGCGCGACGCTGGCCATCACGCCGTTGGTGACCTTTGCCGCGGTTGCCATGGCTGCGTGGCTGTGGCCCGAGTATGTGCACGCCGAAACGATCAATGGTCTGGGATATGGCGGTGCGGTGCTAGTGGTGCTGGGGTCGGCGTTGGTGGCGTTGGGGCCATCGTTGATTGCCGGGCTGAAGGCGCGGAAGGTGCGGATGGCCGCCAGTTAGACCGCGTTATCGTTCATCGCGGGCAAGCCCGCTCCCACAGGGATCTGATGTGCGACAAAGATCCAATGTGGGAGTGGGCTTGCTCGCGAAGACGGACTATCAGGCGCTACAGCACTCAGCCCTTGGCCCCAGCCTCCAACATGTCCTCCGGCCTAACCCACGCATCGAACTCTTCGTCAGTCAGATACCCGAGCTGCAACGCCGCCTCGCGCAAGGTAAGGCCTTCGCTGTAGGCCTTCTTGGCGATTTCCGCCGATTTGTCATAGCCGATGTGCGGGTTGAGCGCCGTCACCAGCATCAGGCCACGCTCCAGGTGTTCAGCCATTTTTTCCGCATCCGGTTCCAGACCGGCCACGCAGTGCTGCTGGAAGTTACTGCAGCCATCAGCCAGCAAACGGATCGATTGCAGCAGGTTATGGATGATCACCGGTTTGAACACGTTCAGCTGCAAGTGGCCCTGACTGGCGGCAAAGCCGATGGCGACGTCGTTACCCAATACCTGGCAGGCTAGCATCGACAGCGCTTCGCACTGGGTCGGATTGACCTTGCCCGGCATGATCGAACTGCCCGGTTCGTTGGCCGGCAGCCTGACTTCGGCGAAGCCGGCGCGCGGGCCGGAACCCAGCAGGCGCAGATCGTTGGCGATTTTCATCAGCGTCACGGCGAGAGTTTTCAGCGCGCCGGACAGCGTGGTCAGCGGCTCATGGCCGGCCAGTGCGGCGAACTTGTTCGGCGCGGTGATAAACGGCAAACCGGAGAGGGCGGCCAATTCTGCGGCGATGGCCTCACCGAAGCCGTGGGGTGAATTCAGCCCGGTGCCGACAGCCGTTCCGCCCTGGGCCAGCTCGCAGACCGCGGGCAGCGCGCTGCGGATCGCCCGCTCGGCGTAATCGAGTTGCGCGATGTAGGCCGAGATTTCCTGACCGAAGCTGATCGGTGTCGCATCCATCATGTGCGTACGGCCGGTCTTGACCAGTTTCATGTGGCGGGCGGCCAGTTCGGCCAGCCCGCCGGACAGTTCACTGATCGCCGGCAGCAAGTGCTGTTGCACCGCCTGGACGGCCGCAATGTGCATGGCGGTGGGGAAACAGTCGTTGGAACTCTGGGAGCGATTGACGTGATCGTTGGGGTGCACCGGAGACTTGCCGCCACGGGGGTTGCCGGCCAGCTCGTTGGCGCGCCCGGCGATCACTTCGTTGACGTTCATGTTGCTCTGGGTGCCGCTGCCGGTTTGCCAGACCACTAGCGGAAACTGGTCGTCGTGGTCGCCAGCCAGCACTTCATCGGCCGCCTGCTCGATCAGGCGCGCGATATCGGCGGGTACATCGCCGTTGCGATCATTGACCCGTGCCGCGGCTTTCTTGATCAGCGCCAGGGCATGCAACACGGCCAGCGGCATGCGTTCGTTGCCAATGGCGAAGTTGATCAGCGAGCGTTGTGTCTGAGCGCCCCAGTAGGCTTCATCCGGGACTTCAACCTGGCCGAGGCTGTCGGTTTCGATACGGCTCATCTTGCTCACTCCTGTAGGTCCGATTGCGCAGTTTAGGCCGTGATCGACGGCCGTGGTTCCATCAGTCTGAATTTGACCATTCAACCCCTCTAAATCAGGTGCGACAAGGCTTGGGGTTGAGCGGCACACTTTTTTAGGCGCAGAATGGACGCCCTTGGGGTCTTACCTCGCCAGTTAGAAAAGGAAACTCGATGACTCGTCTTCGTGCCATCTGTACCGCCGTTGCTTTGGTCTGCGCCAGCGGCCAGGTTTTTGCCGACACCGCTAGCCATAACGCCAGTGCCGAGGCTTTCCTGACCATGGCGCACGCTGACAAACTGGGCACCCCGGTGTACATGCAAGTACAGCAGATGTTTGCCCAGCGTTTCGAACAGACCAAAGCCCCTGAGTCGAAAAAGGCCGTGCTGGAAACCTACCAGGCCAAGGCCAACGCCGCTCTGGACCAGGCCATTGGCTGGAACAAGCTGAAGCCGGACATGGTCAAGCTCTACACCACCAACTTCACCGAATCCGAGCTCAAGGACCTGGTTGCGTTCTACCAGTCGCCACTGGGCAAGAAAGTCCTGGAAAAAATGCCTCAGCTGACCCAGCAATCGGCCCAGATGACCCAGGCCAAGCTGGAAAGCGCGGTGCCGGTGGTCAACAAGCTGCTGGCTGACATGACCGCCGAGCTGACGCCGAAAGACGCAGCCGCGCCAGCCAAGAAAAAGCCTTAAGCGGAGTTCGGTATGACCATGCAACAACGCATCGAATCGACGCTGGGCCTGCTTCAGCCCGAGCATCTGCAAGTGCTGGATGAGAGCCATATGCACAGCCGTGGGCTGCAAACCCATTTCAAGGCCGTGGTGGTCAGCGCGCAGTTCGAAGGCCTGAGTCGGGTCAAGCGTCACCAAAGGGTCTACGGCACGCTCGGCGCGCTGATGGAAGAGTTCCATGCGTTGGCGCTGCATACCTACACGCCAGAGGAATGGGCACAGATCGACGCGGCTCCGGCCTCGCCGACCTGTGCTGGCGGAGAGAAGCAGCCAAAACAGCTATAAGCTACAAGCTGCAAGCTCAAGGCGCCGTGCTCCAAACTTGCGGCTTGAAGCTTGCCGCTTGAAGCTGTCTTTTTGTTAGAATGCCCAACGCGCCGATAACCCGGCGCGTTTTTTTTCGCATCCGGTTCACCCCTTACGAGGGTAGCCACCTGGAGATTTACCCATGACACAACAGATTGTCGTGGCGGCACTGTATAAGTTCGTCACCCTGGAAGATTACGTCGCCCTGCGCGAGCCCCTGCTGCAAGCGATGGTCGACAACGGCATCAAAGGCACCCTGCTGATTGCCGAAGAAGGCATCAACGGCACCGTGTCCGGCAGCCGCGAAGGCATCGACGGGCTGATGGCCTGGCTCAAGAACGACCCGCGCATGGACGACATCGACCATAAAGAGTCGTACTGCGACGATCAGCCGTTCTACCGCACCAAAGTCAAACTCAAGAAAGAAATCGTCACCCTTGGCGTGGAAGGCGTGGACCCGAACAAAAAGGTCGGCACCTATGTCGATCCGCAGGACTGGAACGCCCTGATCAGCGACCCGGAAGTGCTGTTGATCGACACCCGTAACGATTACGAAGTCTCGATCGGTACCTTCGAAGGCGCCATTGACCCGAAAACCACCAGTTTTCGCGAATTTCCCGATTACATCAAAGCCAACTTCGACCCGGCCGTGCACAAGAAGGTCGCGATGTTCTGCACCGGTGGCATCCGCTGCGAGAAGGCCTCGAGCTACATGCTCAGCGAGGGCTACGGTGAGGTTTTTCACCTCAAGGGCGGCATCCTGAAGTATCTCGAAGAGGTGCCGCAGGAAGAAACCAAGTGGCAGGGCGACTGCTTCGTGTTCGACAACCGCGTGACCGTTCGTCACGACCTGAGCGAAGGCGACTACGATCAATGTCATGCCTGCCGCACGCCGGTGAGCGTGGAAGACCGCGCGTCCGAGCATTACGTGGCCGGCATCAGTTGCCCGCATTGCTGGGATAAGCTGAGTGAGAAGACCCGTCGCAGCGCGATCGACCGGCAGAAGCAGATCGAACTGGCCAAGGCTCGTAACCAGCCTCACCCGATCGGCTTCAACTACAAGCAAGCATCCTCCGAGGCCTGAATCATGTCTGCGCGCCTGCTCTATGTGATGGACCCGATGTGTTCCTGGTGCTGGGGGTTTGCTCCGGTTGCAAACGCATTGGTAGAGCAGGCGGCGGCTGCCGGTGTGGACGTGCATCTGGTGGTGGGTGGTTTGCGCACCGGTAGCGGTGCCGCGCTGGAACCGACCACCCGGCGCTACATACTTGAACACTGGCAGGCGGTCACCGAGGCTACCGGCCAGCCGTTCAAGCGCGAAGGCGCGTTGCCTGACGGTTTTGTCTATGACACCGAACCTGCCTGCCGGGCGCTGGTGACTGCACGCAACCTGGCGCCGGATTGTGCGTGGAAACTGCTCGGGCTGATTCAGCACGCCTTTTACGCTGAAGGTCGCGATGTCACGCGCGCCAGTGTCCTGGTGGAGCTGGCAGAGCAGGCCGGTCTGCCGCGAATTGAATTCGCCGCCGCGTTCGACCGTGCCGATACGCACGCCGCGACATCTGCCGATTTCACTTGGGTCCAGGACCTGGGCATCGCCGGTTTTCCTACGTTGCTGGCTGAGCGAAATGGGCAGTTGGCGTTGTTGACCAATGGCTATCAGCCGTTGAGCGAGTTGTCCCCGCTGCTCGGCCGCTGGCTGGAGCGCGCTGCCTGTGCATGACCTGCCCGATGATGTTGCTACCGCTAAACGTGTCGACCGTCTGAGCTGGGCGGAAATCCGCCGCCTGGCCCTGCATCACAAGAAATCCCTGTGGATCGCCAACGGCGTGGCCGTGCTGGCGACCTTGTGCAGCGTGCCGATTCCCTTGCTCCTGCCGTTGCTGGTGGACGAGGTGTTGCTGGGGCATGGTGATGCCGCGCTGAAGATCATGAACCACGTGCTGCCCGACGGCTGGCAGAAGGCTGCTGGCTACATCGGCCTGATGCTGGTGGTGACCTTGACCCTGCGTTGCTCGGCGTTGCTGTTCAACGTGGTGCAGGCGAAACTGTTCGCCGGGTTGGCCAAGGACATCGTCTACCGCATTCGTATACGCCTGATCGAGCGTCTCAAGCGTATCTCCCTGGGCGAATACGAAAGCCTGGGCAGCGGCACGGTGACCACGCACCTTGTGACTGACCTGGACACGCTGGACAAATTCGTCGGCGAAACCCTCAGCCGTTTCCTCGTGGCCATGCTGACCCTGGTTGGCACGGCGGGCATTCTGATGTGGATGCACTGGAAGCTGGCATTGCTGATTCTGCTGTTCAACCCGCTGGTGATCTACGCCACGGTGCAGTTGGGCAAGCGGGTCAAGCACCTGAAGAAACTCGAGAACGACAGCACTTCGCGCTTTACCCAGGCACTGACCGAAACACTGGACGCCATCCAGGAAGTTCGCGCCGGCAACCGCCAGGGTTTTTTCCTCGGCCGCCTGGGGCATCGCGCCCGGGACGTGCGTGACTATGCGGTGAATTCGCAATGGAAAACCGATGCGTCGAACCGGGCCAGCGGTTTGCTGTTCCAGTTCGGCATCGATATTTTCCGCGCCGCGGCGATGCTCACGGTGCTGTTTTCCGACCTTTCAATCGGCCAGATGCTCGCGGTGTTCAGCTACCTGTGGTTCATGATCGGTCCGGTTGAACAGCTGCTGAACCTGCAATATGCCTACTACGCTGCCGGCGGTGCGCTGTCGCGGATCAACGAGCTGCTGTCCCGAGCCGATGAGCCCGAATACCCGGGCGGCGTCGACCCTTTCGTCGGTCGCGAGACGGTCGGGCTGGAAGTTCAAGGGCTGAGCTTCGGTTATGGCGATGAACTGGTCCTGAACCAGATGAACCTGTCCATTGCCCCCGGCGAAAAGGTCGCGATCGTCGGCGCCAGTGGCGGTGGCAAGAGCACACTGGTGCAACTGCTGCTGGGCTTGTACACGCCGCTGGCCGGAACCATTCGCTTCGGCGGTTCGACCCAGCAGGAGATCGGCCTGGAAACCGTGCGAGAAAATGTTGCCGTAGTCCTACAGCATCCGGCGCTGTTCAACGACACCATCCGGGCCAACCTGACCATGGGCCGCGAGCGCAGTGACGAGGCCTGCTGGCAGGCACTGGAAATCGCCCAGTTGCACGGCACGGTCCGGGGTTTGCCCAATGGCCTGGACAGCGTCGTCGGGCGCTCCGGGGTGCGCTTGTCCGGCGGGCAACGTCAACGCCTGGCCATCGCCCGGATGGTACTGGCCGAACCCAAGGTGGTGATCCTCGACGAAGCCACCTCCGCGCTGGACGCCGCCACCGAATACAACCTGCATCAGGCACTGGCGCGCTTCCTGAGCAACCGCACCACGTTGATCATCGCCCACCGACTTTCGGCGGTAAAACAGGCTGATCGTGTGCTGGTGTTCGACGGCGGGCAAGTTGCCGAGGATGGCGACCATCAGCAACTGATCGCCGACGGTGGGTTGTACGCCAAGCTTTATGGGCATTTGCAGCGGTTGTAGGGAGATGAGGTCAAAGTTGCAGGGCGCCACTTCAATACTATAAAAAAACATCATCGCGACCGGATTCAGTGGCCGCGATACGCCCTCCGGGCAAAGCTTGTCGCTTGCCGGGATCGGAATCGCAACCTAGTCTAGCTATAGCGATTTCGTCCGGAAGACGAACAAGCAGTGCTAATGCAAGGGACCTCATGAATCAAACGCGGACTCTCGGAACGCCACGGTTGTTGGGCATCGTCTGGCCATTTATCGCCGTTGTGGTGTTTCAAGCCTTGCTGGGCGGCGTTAGCCTTTATGTGCTGTCGGCGGTTCGCGGCTATGTTGCCGGCGAAAGCCTCTGGTCCAAGGGCCAGAAAGACGCTATCTATTACCTCAACCTCTACGCCGACAGCGGCGACGAAGCGATTTTTCGTAAATACCAGCAGGCCATTTCCGTGCCTCAGGGCGGGCATGAGTTGCGCGTGGCGCTGGATCATCAACCGCCGAATATCGAGGCGGCACGTGTGGCGATTCTCAAGGGCGGCAACCACCCGGACGACGTTTCCAGCCTGATTTGGCTGTACCTCAACTTTCGTCACTTCAGCTATCTCGAAAAAGCCATCAACCTCTGGACCGTGGGTGATGCCTATCTGGTCCAACTCGATGACGTTGCGCGGGACATGCATCAGCACATCGCTGCCGGCCCGGTCTCCGGTGTGGATGTACAGCGCTGGAAGGAGCAGATCTTCGCCATCAACGACGGCGTGACGCCAGCGGCAAAGGCGTTCAGCGATGCCTTGGGCGAAGGTTCGCGGGTGATTCTGCGCTTGTTGCTGGTGACGAATCTGGCCACCGCCCTGGGTTTGATTGCGTTGGCCTTGATGCGTACCCATAAACTGCTCAAGCAGCGCCATGCCTTTGCCGATGCGCTGCAGGTGGAGAAAGAACGGGCGCAGATCACCCTGCAATCAATTGGTGATGGAGTGATCACCACGGATGTTTCCGGTGCGATCGCCTACATGAATCCGGCGGCCGAGGCGTTGACCCACTGGAAGGCCGAGCAGGCGACGGGATTGCCGCTGGCGGCGCTGTTCAACCTGCTGGACGAAAATGCCCAGACCGATGGTTTCACCCTGATCGAGCATATTCTGAGCGGTCAGCTCAGTGGTGGCAGTGAGCACTCCAAACTGATTCAACGCCTGGACGGCAGCACGGTGTCGGTCACGCTGGTGGGCGCGCCAATCCGCAATGCCGGCAAAGTCAGCGGGACGGTACTGGTGCTGCATGACATGACCCAGGAGCGGCAATACATCGCCAATCTGTCGTGGCAGGCGACCCACGATGCCTTGACCGGGCTTGCCAACCGTCGCGAGTTCGAATATCGCCTGGAACAGGCGCTGCACAACCTGACCCGCTATGCAGGTCGCCATGCACTGATGTTCCTTGATCTGGACCAGTTCAAGCTGGTCAACGATACCTGCGGCCACGCGGCGGGCGATGAACTGTTGCGGCACATCTGCGCGCTGTTGCAATCCGGGCTGCGCGAAGGCGACACCCTGGCGCGCCTGGGTGGCGACGAGTTTGGCATCCTGCTGGAAAACTGCGCACCGGAAGCGGCGGAGAAAATTGCCGAGAGCCTGCGCCAGACTGTGCAGAATCTGCATTTTGTCTGGAAGGGCCGGCCTTTCGTGACCACTGTCAGTATCGGGCTGGTCCATGTCGCGCAGAATCCGACGACGCTCGAAGCCTCGCTGCGTGCTGCCGACATGGCGTGCTACATGGCCAAGGAAAAGGGCCGCAACCGGGTCCAGGTCTATCATCCGGATGACTCGGAATTGTCCCTGCGCTTCGGCGAAATGGCCTGGGTGCAGCGTTTGCACATGGCGCTGGAGGAAGACCGCTTCTGCCTGTACGCCCAGGAAATTGTCCCCTTGGGCCATGTAGAACAGGACAGCGGGCACATTGAAATTCTACTGCGATTGCATGATGAAGCCGGGCGGATGATCTTGCCTGACAGCTTCATTCCGGCCGCTGAACGCTATGGCCTGATGAGCTCGCTTGATCGTTGGGTGGTGCAGAACGTGTTCAAGATCATCGCCCAATGCCGGGCCGAGCAAGGCAACGGGCCGCTGGCCATGTGTGCGATAAATCTGTCAGGCACGACGATCGGGGATGAGGCGTTCCTGGACTTCTTGCGCGAACAGTTTGTGACGTATTCGATTCCGCCTGAAATGATTTGTTTTGAAATTACTGAAACCAGTGCTATTTCAAATCTTGGCAGCGCCATTCGATTCATTAATGAACTCAAAGGCTTAGGCTGCCATTTTTCCCTGGACGACTTTTGTGCCGGAATGTCCTCATTCGCGTACCTGAAACATTTGCCTGTAGACTTCCTGAAGATCGACGGGAGTTTCGTAAAGGATATGCTGGACGACCCGATTAACCGCGCCATGGTCGAAGTGATCAATCACATTGGCCATGTGATGGGTAAGCGCACGATTGCCGAGTTTGTCGAAACGCCCCAGATCGAGCAGGCATTGCTGGAGATCGGGGTAGATTACGCTCAAGGGTATGTGATTGAACGCCCGCAGTTGTTTACCTGCGATAGCTTGCTGAGTCGCCCTGCCAGGCCTCAGCCGCTGTTGTTCAAGGCGCCTGGCACGTTCCGTTGAAACTCCTGCCGGTCTGACAATCACAATCAAAAGGAGCTCGACAGTGATCGATACATTCAACCGAACCGGACCGCTCATGGAAGCTGCAAGTTACCCTGCCTGGGCCCAGCGCCTGATCCAGGATTGCAGCGAGAGCAAGCGCCGGGTTGTCGAACACGAACTGTACCAACGCATGCGAGACAACAAACTCAGTGCGAAGACCATGCGCCAGTACCTGATAGGTGGCTGGCCGGTGGTCGAACAGTTCGCGTTGTATATGGCACAAAACCTGACCAAGACTCGCTTTGCCCGTCATCCCGGCGAGGACATGGCCCGTCGCTGGCTGATGCGCAACATCCGCGTCGAACTGAACCATGCCGATTACTGGGTGCACTGGAGTCGCGCACACGGTGTCAGCCTCGAAGACCTGCAGGCTCAGCAGGTTCCCCCTGAGCTTCACGCCCTGAGCCATTGGTGCTGGCACACCAGTTCCGCCGACTCGCTGATCGTCGCGATTGCCGCCACCAACTACGCCATCGAAGGGGCGACCGGGGAATGGTCGGCGGTAGTGTGTTCCAACGGTATCTACGCCGCCTCGTTCCCCGAGGAAGATCGCAAGCGGACGATGAAGTGGCTGAAGATGCATGCCCAATACGACGATGCCCATCCATGGGAAGCCCTGGAGATCATCTGCACATTGGCGGGCACCAATCCGAGCAAATCCCTGCAGGTGGAACTGCGTCAGGCCGTTTGCAAGAGCTACGACTATATGTACCTGTTCCTCGAACGTTGCATGCAAATGGAGCACGCAGAACGGGCACCGGTCGTGCGTGAGCGGATGGCATTGGCCGAAGGCTGATACAGCTATCACGCAATAAAAACTGTGGGAGCGGGTTTGCTCGCGAAAGTGGTGTATCAGGCGGCATGGATGTCGCTGATATTCCGCATTCGCGAGCAAGCTCGCTCCCACATTGGTTTGTGACACGGCTGAAAAATCAGCCCGCCATCTCCAGCCGGTTACGACCTTCGCGCTTGGCCACATACAACGCACTGTCTGCCCGCCGCAACAGGCTTTCGGCGGACTCGCCGGGCAACAGGGTCGAACAGCCGAGGCTGACCGTCAGCAGGATCCTGTGACCATCGGCCAGGTACTCTTCAGACTGCGCTGCAAACCGCAGCCGCTCACCGACCAAGGCCGCGGCCTCGCGACAGGTATTCGACAGCAGGATCAGGAACTCCTCGCCACCATAGCGGAACACCATGTCCACGTTGCGCAGCTGGTTTTTGATCGAGGTGGCGACCGCCTTGAGCACGTCATCGCCAGTGCTGTGGCCATGGGTATCATTGACCAGCTTGAAATGATCGATGTCCAGCATCAGCACCGACAACGGTTGCAGATGGCGCCGGGACAGCTCGATTTCCCTTTGCAGCGTCTGGTCCATGGCGATGCGGTTTCCGGCGCCCGTCAGCGGGTCGCGCAGTGCGCTTTGGGTGGCGGTACGGTAAAGCAGCGCATTGCGCATCGGGAAAAGCAGCGCGGCCAGCAGTGATTCGAGGTGGCCCTGTTCTTGTTCGCTGAAACGCTGATTGCGACGGAAGATCAGCTCACCCAGATGTTCGCCTTCGTGGCTGAGGCTGTAACTGATGGAGTGGTGGCCGCGCTGGCCGAACTCCAGGCGCAGGTCACTGCTCTTGTGCTGGTAGCACAAGGCGTCCAACGGCACCAGCCGCTGAATCTCGCGATAGAACGTCCCAAGAATGCGCTGAGGCTCCAGACTGGTTTGCAGCTGCAGGCTCAGTTGCTGGCGCAATTGCGCAAGACTGACAGGTCTTTCCAGAAGGGGCGGCTGCTGACCAAAGCCCAGGCGCTGCAATTTGGCGCTATCGAAGTCAATTGCGTTGGTCTGGGAAGGTGGTTTCATAAGGCGTGCGCCCCTAAGCAGTAAGGCTGTCTTACAAGCAGGGTGAGAGCGGCTTAGGGCTGCGCGTCGTACTGGTCCGTCAGTCCCGTAGGACATTTCGTACAAGTTTAATCCGCTTTGTAGAAGATGAGTAATCTCTGCACTCAAGCTCCACCCCCCTGTCTGCTTTCACGTTACGTGTCTGAGCAAACTTAGAGCGAAAGTCGTGCCATTCGGTTCATCCGAATAAAAGCTGTGTTAAATCAACTGGTTGTTGTTTGTCTGCTACCTGTATGGCGCAGTGTGTGACGTTTATTTGACAAGTGCCTGGTTCGAATCCGAGAGCCTTCGAGTGCCGCGACAGGAAGCTGGCGCGGCACCAGAAAGCGACGTACGGTCGTTACTGGGCGTTGAACGCCTGGCCATTGATACCAGTGCTGTCCGGGCCCATCAGGTAGAGGTAGACCGGCATGATCTCCTCGGGCGTCGGGTTGTTCAGTGGGTTTTCACCCGGGTAAGCCTGGGCGCGCATGCTGGTGCGGGTGGCGCCCGGGTTGATGCTGTTGGAACGTACCGGGGCCACGGTATCGACTTCGTCAGCCAGGGTTTGCATCAGGCCTTCAGTGGCGAACTTGGAGACGCCGTAAGCGCCCCAGTACGCACGTCCCTTGCGACCGACGCTGCTGGAGGTGAACACCACCGAGGCATCCTGCGACAGCTTGAGCAGCGGCAACAGTGTGCTGGTAAGCATGAACATGGCATTGACGTTGACTTGCATGACCCGCATGAAGTTTTCGCCGGAAAGCTGCTCGATCGGCGTGCGCGGGCCGATGATCGAAGCATTGTGCAGCAGGCCGTCGAGATGCCCGAATTCGCTTTCGATCATGGCTGCCAGTTCATCGTATTGATGGGGCAGGGCGGTTTCGAGGTTGAACGGGATCACCGCCGGTTGTGGATGGCCGGCGGCTTCGATTTCGTCGTAGACCTGGGTCAGGTTGGCTTCGGTCTTGCCCAGCAGCAGCACGGTTGCGCCGTGGGCTGCGTAGGTTTTTGCCGCTGCGGCGCCGATGCCGCGTCCTGCGCCGGTGACCAGAATGACCCGATCCTTGAGCAGTTCGGGGCGGGCGGAATAATCAAACATAAAAAACCTCTTCAAAGACCTGCATCGAACCTGTGGCGAGGGAGCTTGCTCCCGCTCGGCTGCGAAGCAGTCGTAATCTTTTAATAACGGTTCCCGAGAAGGCGCATGCATAGGCAGAGGGGTCGCTTCGCGACCCAGCGGGAGCAAGCTCCCTCGCCACAAAAGCAGGTACCCACGTCAAGCAATCTGGCTCAGCAACTGCAAAGCGCGCTATCAAGCACCTTGCGCAACTCCAGCGGATGATCGACCACCACGTCAGCCCCCCAATGCCGCGGGTTGTCATCCGGGTGGATATAGCCGAAGGTCACGGCGGCAGTCTTGGTGCCGGCATCGCGGCCCGACTCGATGTCGCGCAGGTCATCGCCGACGAACAGCACGCTGGCCGGGTCCAGGTCGAGCATCTTGCAGGCCAGGATCAACGGTTCCGGGTCCGGTTTGCTGTTCTTCACATGATCCGGGCAGATCAGCAGCGCCGAGCGTTCAGCCAGCCCCAGCTGTTGCATGATCGGCTCGGCGAAGCGCAGCGGCTTGTTGGTGACCACGCCCCAGATCAGGTTGGCCTTCTCGATGTCCGCCAGCAGTTCGCCCATGCCGTCGAACAGCTTGCTGTGGACTGCACAACCGACGAGGTAGCGCTCCAGAAACTCCAAGCGCAGTTCCTCGAACCCCGGCGATTCCGGGTCCATGGCGAAGGTCACCGCGACCATCGCCTTGGCGCCGCCGGAAATCTCGTCGCGAATGTGCTTGTCGTTAATCGGTGGCAAGCCACGGTCGGCACGCATCGCCTGACAGATGGCAATGAAGTCCGGCGCGGTGTCGAGCAGGGTGCCGTCCATGTCGAAAAGAACTGCTCTGATTGGCATCGGCTTACTCCTCGCGCAGGGTCTGGATCATGTAGTTGACGTCCACGTCGGCCGCCAGCTTGTAGTGCTTGGTCAGCGGGTTGTAGGTCAGGCCGATGATGTCCTTGACGGTCAGGCCAGCCATGCGGCTCCAGGCGCCGAGTTCGGAAGGGCGGATGAATTTCTTGAAGTCGTGGGTGCCACGCGGCAGCAGCTTCATGATGTATTCGGCGCCGACGATGGCGAACAGGTACGCCTTCGGGTTGCGGTTGATGGTCGAGAAGAACACCTGGCCGCCGGGCTTGACCATGCGGAAGCAGGCACGGATGACCGACGACGGGTCCGGTACGTGCTCAAGCATTTCCAGGCAGGTGACCACGTCGAACTGCTCGGGCATTTCCTCGGCCAGGGCTTCGGCGGTGATCTGCCGGTATTCGACGCTCACGCCCGACTCCAACTGATGCAGCTGGGCAACTGCCAACGGCGCTTCGCCCATGTCGATACCCATCACGGTCGCACCGCGTTGGGCCATGGCTTCGCTGAGGATGCCGCCGCCGCAACCGACGTCGAGGACTTTTTTACCGGCCAGGTTGACCCGCTCGTCAATCCAGTTGACCCGCAGCGGGTTGATGTCGTGCAGCGGTTTGAATTCGCTTTCACGGTCCCACCAGCGATGGGCCAGGGCCTCGAATTTGGCGATTTCGGCGTAGTCGACGTTGCTCATGGTTTAAGTCCTCTAAAACTTGAAAAATCCTGTTGCCCCGGATTGTGCTCCAGGGTGCTTACGATTCGGTGCGGCCGCTGATGCGCTGGCCCCAGGCCTTCGCGACAGTGACAAGCTGTTGTTCATCCAGGCGTGTCAGGCGACGGTCGTCGAGCAACTGCTTGCCGGCAACCCAAAGGTGTTTCACGCAGTCCCGGCCGGTGGCGTATATAAGCTGCGAAACCGGGTCGTAGACCGGCTGCTGGGCCAGGCCGGAGAGATCGAAAGCCACCATGTCCGCCGCTTTGCCGATTTCCAACGAGCCGGCTTCGGCCTCAATACCCAATGCCCGGGCACCATTGAGGGTGGCCATGCGCAAGGCGCGATGGGCATCCAGCGCGGTGGCCGAGCCGGCGACAGCCTTGGCCAGCAGGGCCGCGGTGCGGGTTTCGCCGAGCAGGTCCAGGTCATTGTTGCTGGCCGCGCCATCGGTGCCGACCGCGACATTGACCCCAGCCTCCCACAAACGCTCGACCGGGCAGAACCCGCTGGCCAGCTTCAGGTTCGACTCCGGGCAATGAATCACATTGCTGTTGCTTTCTACCAGCAGTGCCAGGTCTTCTTCGCTGATCTGGGTCATGTGAACCGCCTGGAAGCGCGGCCCCAGCAAGCCCAGGCGCGCCAGCCGGGCCAGCGGTCGTTCACCGCGCTGCTCGACCGATTGCTGCACTTCAAACGCCGTTTCATGCACGTGCATGTGGATCGAGGCGTCCAGTTCCTCGGCGATCACCCGGATTTTTTCCAGGTTTTCGTCACCTACGGTGTAGGGCGCATGGGGGCCGAAGGTGATTTTTATGCGCTCGTGATGCTTGAGATCGCCAAACAATTCGACGCCCTGACGAATGGCTTCGTCCGCCGTAGCGGCGCCCGGAATGGGGAAGTCGAGGATCGGAATCGCGATCTGCGCACGAATGCCGCTGTTGTGCACGCGCTCGCTGGCAACCTTCGGGAAGAAGTACATGTCAGAGAAACAGGTGATGCCGCCTTTGATTTGCTCGGCGATGGCCAGATCCGTGCCGTCGCGCACGAAGTCCTCGTCGACCCACTTGGCTTCGGCGGGCCAGATGTGGTTTTCCAGCCAGGTCATCAATGGCAGGTCATCGGCCAGGCCACGGAACAGCGTCATCGCCGCGTGCCCGTGGGCATTGATCAGGCCGGGGCTGAGCAACATGTCGGGCAATTCGCGGGTTTCGGTTGCGTTAAGCTTCAGCGCGGCGGAACGTGGGCCGATAAACACGATGCGTCCATCACGGATGCCCACGCCATGTTCCTTGAGCACAACACCAGCAGGTTCGACGGGTACCAGCCAGGTCGGCAGCAATAACAGGTCGAGCGCAGCGGCAGTGTTCGGCATCGAGGGTCGGTTCCAGTGCTTTTGTATAGGATGGCGAAGTATACCCGAGCGTCTTCGCGGGGGGATCGCTATAATCGGCGGCTTTTGTTCATGAGTGCGGGGTGAGGGATGCGCGATCGACTGTTGGCTGCGGAAAAGGTGAAGGCCATCGATTGGCGTGATGGCGCTCTCCATCTGCTGGATCAGCGCATTTTGCCGTTCGAGGAAACCTGGATCGCCTACACCAGCGCTGCTGGCGTGGCCGAGGCCATTCGCTCGATGGTGGTGCGCGGTGCTCCGGCGATTGGTATCAGTGCGGCTTATGGCATCGTACTGGCTGCCCGTGCCCGTATTGCCGAAGGTGGTGACTGGTACGCGGCGCTGGAAGAGGATTTCATGCTGTTGGCCGATTCTCGTCCTACCGCGGTCAACCTGTTCTGGGCGCTGGGTCGCATGCACGACCGGCTTGATCGCCTGAAAGACAATGCCGATCCGCTGGCGGTGCTGGAGGCCGAGGCTATCGCCATTCATGAAAGTGATCGCGAAGCCAACCTGACCATGGCCCAGCTGGGTGTGGACCTGATCCGCAAGCATCAGGGCAACGCCCAGGCGATCCTGACCCACTGCAACACCGGCGCGCTGGCCACGGGCGGCTTTGGCACGGCGTTGGGGGTGATTCGTGCAGCATTCATCGAGGGTATGGTCGAGCAGGTCTATGTCGACGAAACCCGCCCATGGCTACAGGGCTCGCGGCTGACCGCGTGGGAACTGGCCAATGAAGGCATTCCAGTAACCCTCAATGTCGATTCTGCCGCGGCGCATATCATGAAGACCAAAGGCCCTACCTGGGTCATCGTCGGCGCTGACCGGATTACCGCCAACGGCGACGTGGCGAACAAGATCGGCACCTACCAACTGGCGGTCAACGCCATGCACCATGGCGTGCGCTTCATGGTGGTGGCGCCGAGTTCGACCATCGACATGAATCTGGCAAGTGGCGATGAGATCCCGATTGAAGAGCGTGATGGTCGCGAGTTGCTGGAGGTCGGCGGCAAGCGCGTCGGGGCTGATGTTCATGCCTTTAACCCGGTGTTCGACGTGACGCCGGCGGATCTGATCGATGCGATCGTCACCGAAAAAGGCATTGTAGAACGCCCGGATACGGCGAAAATGGCGCAGTTGATGTGCCGTAAACGTCTGCATTGATAATCTTTGGTGTCTGGTAAGCCGCCATCGCGAGCAAGCTCGCTCCCACAGGTTTTGTGACCGCCGCAGGACACTGTGGGAGCGGGCTTGCCCGCGAAGAGGCCCTTAAAGCCAACAAATCAGCCCGAATCAGCCACAAATTCTCCATTCAACACAGCTCTAAGCCTCTCTCGTCCCCTTCAAGCCTGTCACCGGTCAACTAACTACTCTCCATGCGCATCTGGGGGATAGGTGCGTGGCGGCTCTTGTGATAACATCCGGCGGTTTCCAGGGTTGCCCCAAGTGGCGACCCGTACTGCACAGATCCATGGCATAACTCGTTGATTTGTTGTAAGCCAATGCATGGCACTGAGCCTGCAGCGGCGAGCTTCGTTGGTCCTGACGAAGTTTCACCAGAAAAAGGAATCAGGCTTCTCATGGGCGAACTGGCCAAAGAAATCCTCCCGGTCAATATCGAAGACGAGCTGAAGCAGTCCTACCTCGACTACGCGATGAGCGTAATTGTCGGGCGGGCACTGCCGGATGCGCGCGATGGCTTGAAGCCCGTGCACCGGCGCGTGCTGTTCGCGATGAGCGAGCTGGGCAACGACTTCAACAAGCCGTACAAGAAATCTGCCCGTGTTGTCGGTGACGTGATCGGTAAGTATCACCCGCACGGTGATACCGCGGTGTACGACACCATCGTTCGGATGGCGCAGCCATTCTCCCTGCGCTACCTGCTGGTAGACGGCCAGGGCAACTTCGGTTCGGTGGACGGCGACAACGCTGCGGCCATGCGATACACCGAAGTGCGCATGACCAAGCTGGCGCACGAGCTGTTGGCTGACCTGCATAAAGAAACCGTGGACTGGGTGCCGAACTACGACGGCACCGAAATGATCCCGGCGGTCATGCCGACCCGTATTCCCAACCTGCTGGTCAACGGCTCCAGCGGTATCGCCGTGGGCATGGCGACCAACATTCCGCCGCACAACCTCGGTGAAGTCATCGACGGTTGCCTGGCGCTCATCGACAATCCAGAGCTGACTGTCGACGAGCTGATGCAATACATCCCCGGTCCGGACTTCCCGACCGCCGCGATCATCAACGGTCGCGCCGGCATCATCGAAGCCTACCGCACCGGTCGCGGTCGCATTTACATGCGCGCCCGCTCGATGATCGAAGACATCGACAAGGTCGGTGGCCGCCAGCAGATCGTCATCACCGAACTCCCTTACCAGTTGAACAAGGCGCGTCTGATCGAGAAGATCGCCGAACTGGTAAAAGAGAAGAAGCTCGAAGGCATCACCGAACTGCGCGACGAGTCCGACAAGGACGGTATGCGCGTCGTGATCGAATTGCGTCGCGGCGAAGTGCCTGAGGTCATCCTCAACAACCTCTACGCCCAGACCCAGCTGCAAGCGGTGTTCGGTATCAATATCGTTGCGCTGATCGACGGCCGTCCACGGATCCTGAACCTCAAGGACCTGCTGGAAGCCTTCGTTCGTCACCGTCGCGAAGTCGTTACCCGCCGTACCGTGTTCGAGCTGCGTAAAGCCCGCGAACGTGGTCACATTCTGGAAGGTCAAGCGGTTGCCCTGTCGAACATCGACCCGGTCATCGCCCTTATCAAGGCCTCGCCAACGCCGTCGGAAGCCAAGGAAGCGCTGATCAGTACTGCCTGGGAATCCTCTGCCGTGGTGGCCATGGTCGAACGTGCCGGTGCCGACTCTTGCCGTCCAGAAACCCTGGACCCGCAATACGGCCTACGCGACGGCAAATACTTCCTGTCGCCAGAACAGGCGCAAGCCATTCTGGAACTGCGTCTGCACCGTCTGACCGGTCTGGAACACGAAAAACTGCTGGCCGAGTATCAAGAGATCCTCAACCAGATCGGCGAACTGATCCGCATCCTCAGCAGCGCCACGCGTCTGATGGAAGTGATCCGCGAAGAGCTGGAAGTGATCCGCGCCGAGTACGGCGATGTGCGTCGCACCGAGATCCTCGATGCCCGTCTCGACTTGACCCTGGGTGACATGATCCCGGAAGAAGAGCGCGTCGTGACCATCTCCCACGGTGGCTACGCCAAGACCCAGCCATTGGCTGCGTATCAGGCTCAGCGTCGTGGCGGTAAAGGCAAGTCGGCGACCGGCGTCAAGGATGAGGACTACATTGCTCACCTGCTGGTTGCCAACAGCCACACCACGCTGCTGCTGTTCTCCAGCAAGGGCAAAGTGTACTGGCTGAAAACCTACGAAATTCCGGAAGCGTCCCGCGCTGCCCGTGGTCGTCCGCTGGTCAACCTGCTGCCGCTGGACAGTGATGAATACATCACCACCATGCTGCCGGTCGAGGAATACACCGAAGGTCACTTCATCTTCATGGCGACTGCTAAAGGCACCGTGAAGAAGACCCCGCTGGAATCCTTCAGTCGTCAACGCAGCGTCGGTCTGATCGCGCTGGAGCTGGACGAAGGTGACGTACTGATCTCTGCCGCCATTACCGATGGCGAGCGCGAAGTCATGCTGTTCTCCGACGGCGGCAAGGTTACCCGTTTCAAGGAAACCGACGTTCGCGCCATGGGCCGTACCGCTCGCGGTGTCCGCGGCATGCGTCTGCCGGAAGGTCAGAAGCTGATTTCCATGCTGATCCCGGAAGAAGGCAGCCAGATCCTCACCGCTTCGGCGCGTGGCTACGGCAAGCGCACGGCGATCACCGAGTTCCCTGAGTACAAGCGTGGCGGCCAGGGCGTTATCGCCATGGTCAGCAACGAGCGTAACGGCCGTCTGGTCGGTGCAGTCCAGGTACTCGATGGCGAGGAAATCATGCTGATTTCCGACCAGGGCACCCTGGTGCGTACCCGTGTCGACGAAGTGTCCAGCCTGGGTCGTAACACTCAGGGCGTGACCCTGATCAAGCTGGCCAACGACGAAACACTGGTCGGGCTGGAGCGGGTTCAGGAGCCGTCGGAAGTCGAGGGTGAAGAGCTGGAAGGTGAAGAGGGTGAAGGGTTTGTCGGGGAAGTCGTGATCGACGACGTTGCCGAAGACCAACAACTCGACGCCGCCGCTGACGAAGAACCACAGGAATAAGCGGGTAAGCAGGGGGCGGATGAAAATTCGCCCCCTTGTTGTTTGTCCCTTTGAATAATTATGTCCCTTCTGTAGGAGCGAGCTCGCTCGCGATGGACGTTAACGATAACGCGGGAAGCCTGGCATCCCGCGGCGTCCTCAGGTTTTTCGCGAGCAAGCTCGCTCCTACAGGGTGTCGATTGATGTTGCGATTTATTGCGTGATACCACCAAATCAGAGCGAGATTGGATGTGAGCAAGAGAGCCTATAACTTCTGTGCCGGTCCTGCGGCGCTTCCCGAAGCTGTCCTGCAGCGCGCCCAGGGTGAACTCCTCGACTGGCACGGCAAGGGTCTGTCGGTCATGGAAATGAGCCATCGCAGTGATGAGTTCGTGTCCATCGCCACCAAGGCCGAGCAGGATCTGCGTGATCTGCTGAATATCCCCTCGAACTATAAAGTGCTGTTTCTGCAAGGTGGCGCCAGCCAGCAATTCGCTCAGATTCCTCTGAACCTGTTGCCGGAAAACGGCTCGGCCGACTATATCGATACCGGTATCTGGTCGCAGAAAGCCATCGAAGAAGCTTCGCGCTACGGCCATGTCAATGTTGCCGGCACCGCCAAGCCTTACGACTATTTCGCCATTCCCGGCCAGAACGAATGGAAATTGTCGAAAGACGCGGCCTACGTTCACTACGCGCCGAACGAAACCATCGGCGGCCTGGAGTTCCAATGGATTCCCGAGACCGGTGATATCCCGCTGGTCGCCGACATGTCCTCGGACATCCTGTCGCGCCCGGTGGATGTTTCGCGCTTCGGCATGATCTACGCCGGCGCCCAGAAAAACATCGGCCCGAGTGGTATCGTGGTCAACATCGTTCGCGAAGACCTGCTGGGTCATGCGCGCTCCATTTGCCCGACCATGCTCAACTACAAGGTCGCGGCCGATAACGGTTCGATGTACAACACCCCGCCGACCCTGGCCTGGTACTTGTCTGGCCTGGTATTCGAGTGGCTCAAGGAGCAGGGCGGCGTCGAGGCCATCGGCAAGCTCAACGAAGTCAAGCAGCGCACGCTGTATGGCTTCATCGATGCCAGCGGCCTGTACAGCAACCCGATCAACAAGTCGGACCGCTCGTGGATGAACGTGCCGTTCCGCCTGGCTGATGATCGTCTGGACAAGCCGTTCCTGGCCGGTGCCGACGAGCGTGGCCTGTTGAACCTCAAGGGGCACCGTTCCGTGGGTGGCATGCGCGCCTCCATCTATAACGCCGTCGACATCAACGCCGTCAATGCGCTGGTTTCGTACATGGCAGAGTTCGAGAAGGAACACGGCTAATGTCTGAGCAAGAACTCAAGGCACTGCGCCTGCGCATTGATGCCCTGGACGAAAAGGTCCTGGAACTGATCAGTGAGCGTGCGCGCTGCGCCCAGGAAGTCGCGCGAGTAAAGATGGCCTCGCTGGCCGAAGGCGAAGTGCCGGTGTTCTATCGTCCTGAGCGCGAAGCTCAGGTGCTCAAGCGTGTCATGGAGCGCAACCAGGGGCCGCTGGGCAACGAAGAGATGGCGCGGTTGTTCCGCGAAATCATGTCGTCGTGCCTGGCGCTCGAGCAGCCGCTGAAAGTGGCTTACCTCGGCCCTGAAGGTACGTTCACCCAGGCGGCGGCCATGAAGCACTTCGGCCACGCGGTGATCAGCAAGCCGATGGCGGCGATCGACGAAGTGTTCCGTGAAGTGGCGGCGGGGGCGGTGAATTTTGGCGTGGTGCCGGTGGAGAACTCTACCGAAGGCGCGGTCAACCACACCCTCGACAGCTTCCTTGAACACGACATGGTGATCTGCGGCGAAGTCGAGCTGCGTATCCACCATCACCTGTTGGTCGGTGAAAACACCAAGACCGACAGCATCAGCCGCATCTACTCCCACGCCCAGTCCCTGGCCCAGTGCCGCAAGTGGCTGGACGCCCATTACCCGAATGTCGAGCGCGTGGCGGTGTCCAGCAACGCCGAAGCGGCCAAGCGGGTCAAGGGTGAGTGGAACTCGGCGGCGATTGCCGGCGACATGGCGGCCGGCCTGTACGGCTTGACACGTCTGGCCGAAAAAATCGAGGACCGCCCGGATAACTCCACGCGTTTCCTCATGATCGGCAACCAGGAAGTGCCGCCGACCGGCGACGACAAGACCTCGATCATCGTTTCGATGAGCAACAAGCCGGGTGCGCTTCACGAGTTGCTGGTGCCGTTCCACGACAATGGCATCGACCTGACGCGAATCGAGACTCGTCCGTCGCGCAGCGGTAAATGGACCTACGTGTTCTTCATCGACTTCGTCGGCCACCACCGCGACCCGCTGGTCAAGGGTGTGCTGGAAAAGATCAGTCAGGAAGCAGTGGCACTCAAGGTGCTGGGTTCCTACCCGAAAGCAGTTCTCTAAGGGGCGGTAGCAAATGAGTGGCAATTTCCTCGCTCTGGCACAGCCGGGCGTGCAACAACTTTCGCCTTACGTTCCGGGCAAGCCCGTGGACGAACTGGCACGTGAGCTGGACCTCGATCCAGCCAGCATCATCAAGTTGGCGAGCAACGAAAACCCGCTGGGCGCCGGCCCCAAGGCGCTGGCGGCGATCCGCGATGCGCTGGCCGAGCTGACCCGTTATCCGGACGGCAACGGTTTTGCCCTCAAGAGCCTGTTGGCCGAGCAGTGCCGCGTCGAACTCAACCAGGTTACGCTGGGCAACGGTTCCAACGATATCCTGGAGCTGGTTGCGCGTGCCTACCTGGCGCCGGGCCTGAATGCCGTGTTCAGCGAGCATGCGTTCGCGGTCTACCCGATTGCCACCCAGGCTGTCGGCGCGCTGGCCAAGGTGGTTCCGGCCAAGGATTGGGGGCATGACCTGCCTGCCATGCTGGCGGCGATCGATGCCAACACCCGCGTGGTGTTCATCGCCAACCCGAACAACCCGACCGGGACCTGGTTCGACGCCGAGGCGCTGGATGAATTCCTGCAGGATGTGCCGGAGCATGTGCTGGTCGTACTGGACGAGGCTTACATCGAATACGCCGAAGGCAGCGATCTGCCGGATGGCCTGGACTTCCTGGCGGCTTATCCGAACCTGCTGGTTTCCCGCACCTTCTCCAAGGCCTATGGCCTGGCGGCGCTGCGCGTGGGTTATGGCTTGTCCACGGCGGTGGTCGCAGACGTGCTGAACCGTGTACGCCAGCCGTTCAACGTCAACAGCCTGGCCTTGGCTGCGGCCTGTGCGGCGTTGAAGGACGAAGAGTATCTGGCGCAAAGCCGTCAGTTGAACGAGTCCGGCATGCAGCAACTGGAAACCGGTTTCCGTGAGCTGGGGCTGAGCTGGATCCCGTCCAAGGGCAATTTCATTTGCGTCGATCTCGGTCAAGTCGCGGCCCCGGTGTTCCAGGGCTTGCTTCGTGAAGGCGTGATCGTGCGTCCGGTGGCCAACTACGGTATGCCGAACCACCTGCGCATCACCATTGGCCTGCCGGCAGAGAACAGCCGCTTCCTGGAAGCGCTGACCAAGGTTCTGGCTCGTGGTTGATGTCACTGCGCTGCAATCTGCTGAGCCTATGATCGGTCGCCTGGTGGTGGTCGGTCTCGGTTTGATCGGCGGTTCGTTTGCCAAGGGTTTGCGTGAAAGCGGTCTGTGCCGCGAAGTGGTCGGAGTCGATCTCGATCCACAATCGTGCAAACTCGCGGTTGAGTTGGGTGTGGTGGATCGCTGCGAGGAGGACCTGGGCGTTGCTTGTCAGGGCGCCGACGTCATCCAGCTGGCGGTGCCGATCCTGGCCATGGAAAAAGTGCTCGCGCGTCTGGCGGGCATGGATCTGGGGCAGGCGATCCTGACCGATGTCGGCAGTGCCAAGGGCAATGTGGTGCGTGCGGCCACCGAAGCATTTGGCAAGATGCCGTCATGCTTCGTGCCGGGGCACCCGATTGCCGGTTCAGAGCAGAGCGGGGTGGAAGCCTCCAATGCCGAGCTGTTCCGTCGCCACAAAGTGATCCTGACGCCGCTGGATCAGACCGATCCGGCAGCCTTGGCGGTAGTCGACCGCTTGTGGCGCGAGTTGGGTGCCGATGTCGAGCACATGCAGGTCGAGCGTCACGACGAAGTGCTGGCCGCGACCAGCCATCTGCCGCACTTGCTGGCGTTCGGCCTGGTCGATTCGTTGGCCAAGCGCAATGAAAATCTTGAGATCTTCCGTTACGCTGCGGGCGGTTTCCGCGATTTCACAAGAATCGCCGGAAGCGACCCGGTCATGTGGCACGACATCTTCCTCGCCAACCGCGAAGCTGTCCTGCGCACACTCGATACATTTCGCAGCGATCTCGACGCATTGCGCGACGCGGTCGATGCAGGGGATGGGCACCAATTGTTGGGCGTTTTCACTCGCGCCCGGGTTGCCCGCGAGCATTTCAGTAAAATCCTGGCCCGCAGGGCCTATGTGGACGCTATGAATTCCAACGATCTGATTTTCCTGGCTCAACCTGGTGGCCGCCTGTCCGGTCGGATTCGCGTACCGGGTGACAAATCGATTTCCCACCGTTCGATCATGCTTGGCTCCCTGGCCGAAGGTGTCACCGAAGTCGAAGGTTTCCTGGAGGGCGAAGATGCCCTGGCGACCTTGCAGGCGTTCCGTGACATGGGCGTGGTCATCGAAGGTCCGCACCACGGTCGCGTGACCATTCACGGCGTCGGCCTGCATGGCCTGAAGCCGGCACCGGGCCCGATCTACCTGGGCAACTCCGGTACTTCGATGCGTCTGCTGTCCGGCCTGCTGGCTGCGCAGAACTTCGACAGCACCCTGACCGGCGACGCTTCGCTGTCCAAACGCCCGATGAATCGCGTGGCCAACCCGCTGCGTGAAATGGGCGCGGTAATCGAAACCGCCGCTGAAGGTCGCCCTCCGATGACCATTCGTGGTGGCAACAAGCTCAAGGGCCTGACCTACACCATGCCGATGGCCAGTGCCCAGGTTAAGTCCTGCCTGCTGCTTGCCGGCCTCTATGCCGAAGGCAGGACCACGGTTACCGAGCCTGCTCCGACCCGCGACCATACCGAGCGCATGCTCCGTGGCTTCGGCTACCCGGTAACGGTCAATGGTGCGACCGCATCGGTCGAGTCCGGCAATAAACTGACCGCGACCCACATCGAGGTACCGGGCGATATTTCGTCTTCGGCGTTCTTTCTGGTGGCGGCATCGATCGCCGAAGGTTCGGAGCTGGTGCTGGAGCACGTCGGCATCAACCCGACCCGTACCGGTGTGATCGACATCCTGCGCCTGATGGGCGCCGACATCACTCTGGAAAACCAGCGTGAAGTGGGTGGCGAACCGGTGGCTGACTTGCGCGTACGTGCAGCTAAACTCAAAGGTATCGAGATTCCCGAGGCGCTGGTCCCGCTGGCGATCGACGAGTTCCCGGTGTTGTTCGTCGCCGCGGCCTGTGCCGAAGGGCGCACCGTGTTGCGAGGCGCCGAAGAGCTGCGGGTCAAGGAGTCGGATCGCATCCAGGTCATGGCGGATGGTTTGCTGGCGCTGGGCGTCAAGTGCGAGCCAACCCCGGATGGCATCATCATCGACGGCGGCCAGATCGGCGGCGGTGAAGTGCACGGTCATGGTGATCACCGTATTGCCATGGCGTTCAGCGTTGCTTCGCTGCGCGCCAGTGCGCCGATCCGCATTCATGATTGCGCCAACGTCGCGACGTCGTTCCCGAATTTCCTGGCGCTGTGCGCACAGGTCGGTATTCGCGTGGCACAAGAGGCACAGTCGTGATCAACATTGCACCGGTCATCACTATTGATGGGCCAAGTGGTTCGGGCAAGGGTACGGTAGCCGGGATTCTGGCCAAGCGCCTGGGCTGGAACCTGCTGGATTCCGGTGCGTTGTACCGATTGCTGGCCTTCGCCGCGCATAACCACGGTGTCGACCTGACCAATGAAGAGCTGCTGAAGAAACTCGCCGCTCATCTGGATGTGCAGTTCATCGCGGCGACGGACGGTCAGTTGCAACGCATCATTCTGGAAGGTGATGAAGTCAGCGATGTCATTCGCACCGAAAGCGTCGGTTCCGGCGCTTCCCAGGTGGCTGCGCTGCCCGCTGTACGCGAGGCGCTGCTGCAGCGCCAGCGAGCCTTTCAGGAGGCGCCGGGCCTTGTGGCGGATGGTCGCGACATGGGCACAGTGGTTTTTCCTGACGCGCCGCTGAAGATTTTTCTGACCGCCAGTGCCGAGGAACGGGCGCGCCGTCGATATTTGCAGTTGAAGGGCAAGGTCGAGGGTGTTAGTCTGTCGAGTCTGCTAGATGAGATACGTGCGCGCGATGAGCGTGACACCCAGCGAGCGGTAGCCCCGCTCAAACCGGCGGCTGACGCCATACAGCTGGATTCCACGGAATTATCCATCGACCAGGTGCTGGAACGCATCATGAGCGAGATCGCCATTCGCGATATCGCCGGGTGACCAAGAAGGCCGCAGGGGACCAGTCATAGTCCTGCGGTGGCTTCTTTTAAATGAAACTAACCCACACCGTCTGGGGTGTGGAGATGGGCGTATTCTTCGCCCTCATCAACAGGAATTAAAATGAGCGAAAGCTTTGCGGAACTCTTTGAAGAAAGCCTAAAAACCCTGAACCTTCAGGCAGGCTCCATCATCACCGGTGTTATCGTTGATATCGATTACCAGGCTCGCTGGGTAACCGTTCACGCTGGCCTGAAGTCTGAAGCACTCATCCCGCTTGAGCAGTTCTACAACGACGCTGGCGAACTGAACATCAACGTCGGTGACGAAGTTCACGTTGCTCTGGACTCGGTTGAAGACGGCTTTGGTGAAACCAAGCTGTCCCGTGAAAAAGCCAAGCGCGCTGAATGCTGGATTGTTCTGGAAGCAGCCTTCGCAGCCGAAGAAGTGGTCAAGGGCGTTATCAACGGTAAGGTTAAAGGCGGCTTCACTGTCGACGTTAACGGCATCCGTGCGTTCCTGCCAGGTTCTCTGGTTGACGTCCGTCCAGTGCGCGACACCACGCACCTGGAAGGCAAAGAGCTGGAATTCAAGGTCATCAAGCTGGACCAGAAGCGCAACAACGTTGTCGTTTCCCGTCGCAGCGTCCTGGAAGCCGAGAACTCCGCCGAGCGCGAAGCTCTGCTGGAATCCCTGCAGGAAGGCCAACAAGTCAAAGGTATCGTCAAGAACCTCACCGATTACGGCGCATTCGTCGATCTGGGTGGCGTCGATGGCCTGCTGCACATTACCGACATGGCTTGGAAGCGTATCAAGCATCCTTCCGAAATCGTCAACGTTGGCGACGAGATCGATGTCAAGGTTCTGAAGTACGATCGCGAGCGCAATCGTGTTTCCCTGGGCCTGAAGCAGCTGGGCGAAGATCCATGGGTTGCTATCAAAGCCCGTTACCCAGAAAGCACTCGCGTTACCGCGCGTGTAACCAACCTGACCGACTACGGCTGCTTCGCTGAGCTGGAAGAAGGCGTTGAAGGTCTGGTACACGTTTCCGAAATGGACTGGACCAACAAGAACATCCACCCTTCGAAAGTCGTACAAGTCGGCGACGAAGTGGAAGTTATGGTTCTGGACATCGACGAAGAGCGTCGTCGTATCTCCCTGGGCATCAAGCAGTGCAAATCTAACCCATGGGAAGATTTCTCTGGCCAGTTCAACAAGGGCGATAAAATCTCCGGCACCATCAAGTCGATCACCGATTTCGGTATCTTCATTGGTCTGGACGGCGGTATCGACGGTCTGGTTCACCTGTCCGACATCTCCTGGAACGAAGTGGGCGAAGAAGCCGTTCGCCGCTTCAAGAAGGGCGACGAGCTGGACACCGTTATCCTGTCGGTTGACCCAGAGCGCGAGCGCATCTCCCTGGGTATCAAGCAACTGGAAAGCGATCCGTTCTCCGAGTACGTTCAAGAGAACGACAAAGGCGCCATCGTTAAAGGCATCGTGAAGGAAGTTGACGCTAAAGGCGCCATCATCACTCTGGCCGACGATATCGAAGCGACTCTGAAAGCCTCCGAAATCAGCCGTGACCGCGTTGAAGACGCGCGCAACGTTCTGAAAGAAGGCGAAGAAGTAGAAGCCAAGATCATCAGCGTTGACCGCAAGAGCCGTGTAATTCAGCTCTCGATCAAGTCGAAAGACGTTGAAGACGAGAAAGAAGCAATCCAGAGCCTGCGCGACAAGCCAGTAGCTACTGATGCTCCTGTGGCCACCACCCTGGGTGACCTGCTGCGTGCACAAATGGAAAAGCAGAACTAAGTTCTGATTTTCTGTAAAAAAGGGCGACTTCGGTCGCCCTTTTTTGTGCCTGTAATTTAGTGAATGAATTTTGGCCAGCTTGATTTGCTCGGACCGTGAACCAAAAATGCCCAAAAAATGTCTGATTGTTTAGTCAGATCAAACGGTTATTTGCAGCTAGTCTTTAGTCTGAGACTGATGATCGCCTGGTAGGCTTTCTGGCAAAAGGACGTGAATGAACAAGCTCATTGTCGCAGTAGTAGTGCTGGTGCTAGCGGGTTGTACCACTAACGCCAAAACTCACGTAGTGCGTGGGGTTGGCGGCATTGAGGTCGATTGTTCGGGGCTCGGTTCGAAATGGGACATGTGTTACAAGCGCGCGACCAAGGAATGCAAGGGGGCGGGCTACCAGGTTGTTGCAAGGTCTGATGATCTCAAGGAAGAGGAGGAGGGGCTGTTTGGGTTCAACCCGGCAGGTTTCCTGACGCGCACTATGTTGGTGATTTGCCGATAACAGGGTGATCGCCCAGAGTCTACCCGTTCCAGGAATCAAGCATTTTGAGGCGCTGGGATAGATGGTAAAACTCAGACTGTTCAAAATCGTGCAGGCGTGCTAAAACCTTTGAAGCGCTGACCTAGCTGCTTGAAAAAGAAGGGAAAAATATGACGAAGTCGGAGTTGATCGAACGAATTGTCACCCATCAAGGGCTGCTCTCATCCAAGGATGTGGAGCTGGCCATCAAGACCATGCTTGAGCAAATGTCCCAATGTCTGGCTACCGGAGATCGTATCGAGATCCGGGGGTTTGGCAGCTTCTCTCTGCACTATCGCGCGCCGCGAGTAGGCCGCAACCCAAAAACCGGTCAGTCCGTTAGCCTCGATGGCAAATTCGTTCCACACTTCAAGCCTGGTAAGGAGTTGAGGGATCGGGTGAATGAAGACGAGGAGGAACAACAGTGAGTGGAAGGGCTCGTAGCGCTGCTCCAATTCGTTACGTCGGGTTGATCCTGATGATCTTGATGGTTGTATTGATAGTGGCGTTCGTGCTCGAAAACCAAGAATTAGTTAGTGTGCAATTTCTAGGTTGGTTGATGCCTAAGCTTCCAGTGTCGCTGTATATGTTGCTGTCGTTGCTAATTGGTTTGGCGGTGGGACCGTTATTCAGTTGGTATGCTAGCCTTAGAAAATACCGAGGTTAGAAGTCTATTCGCTTCAAGTTAAGATGAAAAAAGGCTGTAGTATTTTAGTCGGTTCAAAAATTGGCGGGCTGTATTATTTCGTAGGTAAGACTTTTCTAATGTTTAAGGATGTTGATCGTCATGCTCCAGCTCTCGAACACCCCAACAAGCAGTGATGAGATAGATATTCTTGTCTTGATCAAAGCGCTTTGGGTGCGGAAGTGGATAGTTGTCAGTGTAACCATACTTGTGACTATTGCCTCGGCGGTATACGCCTTTACAGCTAAGCCGTTGTACGAGGCCAGAATATACGTATTGCCTCCTACTCAAAGCAATATTGCAGATTTTAACTATGGTCGAATATTGAATTCCGACTTGCCACCCTTCTCTGTTAAAGATGTTTACGATGTATTCGTTCGTAATCTCTTTAGTGAATCCTTACGGCGATCTTTTTTCGAGGAGGTTTATCTGCCGTCATTGACTGAAAATGCACGCCAGGGTTCGCGTGACCGTCTATATCAAAAATTCTCAAAGCAGTTGGTCATCTCTTCGGAGGGAAAGGAAAGCCCTGACCGTTATTCTGTTACTGTGCAGAGCGGTAATCCTTCGGAAGCTGGTGAATGGGTGCGCACTTATGTAAAAAATGCCGGTGTTGCAGCAAAAAGTGAATTGATCAAAAACGTGGTTAGAGAAGCTCAGGTTAGAGCGCGTAACTTGGAACAACAGATTAATGGTCTCCGCGAAAGTACTCGGCGAGAGCGAGAGGATAAAATAAAGGTTCTAAGTGAGGCTTTGGTGATTGCCAGAGCCATTGGTTTGAATAAGCCGGTCATTATCAGTGGGAAAACTCCCGGAGAGTTGTCTCTGGGTGTGGATAGTCAAGCTTTATATATGCGTGGAAGTGATGCACTCCAGGCCGAAATTGAAGGTTTGGAAAGCCGTGAGTCTGACGATCCGTTCATTCAGAATCTGCGAGTTTTGCAAGTTAAGTACTCATTTCTTAAAAATTTGACCGTCGATTCCTCCGGTGTTTCGGTATATCGGCAGGACGGAGCGGTTGATGATCCTGATAGTCCGATCAAGCCGAATAAATTATCAATTCTGATACTGGGGGCGTGCTTCGGGCTCTTCCTGGGGTTGGTTTTGGCGCTGTTCGGGTATGTCGCACCTTTGTTGCGCGCCAAAATTCTGATTCCCTCCTCACATCCCTGAGGTGGGTAAATTACCGTATTGGGTGCACGGGCGTCTGGGGCGTTCGTTTGGATGCTTGTGTAGCGTTCGGGAAGATAGCGCTCGCCACGCTGAATAATCGGTTTCAGATGCGTGAAAATCCCTCCCTTTTTTGCTTGGTCGGAGGGGGGGGCGGTGGATGATGCTAGTGGTGCGGCAAGCGTTCACGGTTCGATGGCTGTATCAAGCCATAAAGCGCATGCCGATACGTAGAAATGTGTCTACCTATCAAAATCTGGTAACGCTATTGTGTCATCTAGGAGATAATGGCGGGCGGGGCAAATAGAAGACTTTTACCGGATGGCGGAAAAGTGTATACACTTTAGAATTCCGTTAAAAGTTGTTGTGTTTGTTGTTGGTATATGGTAGGCGGGCTGGTTATGGTTGTTGGACAGGGATGCGGAAAAGAATGATTAGGCCAATTATCAACATTGGTTGTCAGGCAGTTTTTAAACTAGTGTTCGCTGTCGCATCTCTGAAAGTAGTGGCGTTTTATGTTGGGCCGAGCGGTATGGCCGTAGTTGGGCAAATACAAGCCTTTCTTCAGATTTTAAGTGCTGGTGCATCCTCGGTAACAACTTCCGGTGTGGTAAAGCTGATAGCTGAAGATAAATATCCAAAAGAGCGAATCCTGCAATCGTCATTGATGCTGCTACTGGCTTTTAGTTTTTCTTTTGTTTTGGTTTTGCTTTTTTCGAGCACGCTTATTTCCGATTTTTTCTTGCAGGGTGGGTGGGTGGAGGTGTTATTGCTTCTGCCTCTAGGTGCTTTTTTTATAGGTTTGAATAATTTATTTATTTCTTACTTTAATGGTGGTCAAAAGTACAGTGAGTATTTGTGGTATTCCGTCATAACGGCATTTTTTACAGCTTTATTGACGTGTGCTTTTTCCATTATTTTTGGCAAGCCAGGAGCTGTTTATTCAATAGCGCTGGCACCTGCTATTGCGGGTGTGTGTGTGTTGCTTCTGCCGGCGAGATTTCGACTTCCAAGACTGAGTCTGGTTAGACTGGATGTTGAAGTCATAAAGATATTGTTGTCTTACTCGCTTATGGCCTTGGGGTCGGTAATTATAGTCTACGGCGTGCAGATCGTCCTGCGAGACTATATATCTACTAACGGGTCAATGGCTGAGGCAGGCACGTGGTATGCAGTGACCCGTCTATCCGATATATACATGGGTATATGCAGTGTCCTCTTTTCTACGTTGTTGTTACCTAAGTACAGTTCACAAGAAGGCAGGGCCTTGGCGAGTTTTGTATGTCGTATCGGGGTAATGGCACTCGGTTTCGTTGTTGTGATGGTGGTCTCGGTAAACGTATTGGCGAGCTTCGCTATTTGGTTAATTTATGGTGATGCTTTTGCGGCCGCCGCTGGGATCATGAAGGTTTATGTGATTGGCGATGCTCTCAAGTGTCTGAGCTGGGTGTTTCTTTATGTGATGATCGCTAAGCAGCATGTTCGATTCTATCTCGTCTATGAAATGCTTAGTGCACTAATGTATCTCCTTTTCTGCATCTTGTGTTATCGGTTTTATGGCTTCAATAATATGGCTTATGGGTATCCACTGCAGGGGGCTGCTTCTCTGACTATGGTGTTGATATGGTTTTTTGTAGTTCGATATAACTCAATGCCTTTAGAACAGAACAATAAGTATGACGCAGTATAATTTTGTATATGTTGTGGTTTGGTTGCTGGCCATTCTTTCATTGAGAAAAAATAATCATCCGTCGGCATGGTTGTTTTTTTTACAGGTGACGTTGCTTGCCTTGTTCGTAGGTTTGAAGTTTCAAACCGGATATGATTGGCCAATCTATGAGGCGCATTACACAGCAGTACAAAACGGGGAAGACTTTTATCTTGATTTTGAATTTGGGTATGAGTGGCTTGTCCAGCTTTCAGCAAGTATGGGGTTGGCGTTCGAGCAGTTTTCTGCGGTAATAAGTATATTGGAAATTGCTTTTATAGCTTTTGCAGTGAGACGCTTTTTTCCGAGGTATTGCCTGGTTGTCATGGCGATAATGTACTCGGTTCCAGATTTTTATTTGATACCTGCGTTTTCTCTGCTTAGGCAAGGCCTTGCAGTTAGTGTATTTTTGATAGGTGTGTATAAGTTATTTTCAAATAAAAGAATTTCGGCCTTCGTCTTCTTTGCGATGGCTTGCTCGTTGCACTATTCGGTAGTTGGCGGAATTTTGCTGCTTGCATTGCTCTATATTTTTCCTTTAAGTCGAAGGACGTTTTCATTGATTTTCGCTGCTTCGGTAGCACTGTATGTATCTTCTTTTGATATCATTCGAGGTGTTGTTGAGGTTTTGATCGTTTACGTCAATCCAAAATACATGGTTTATTTGGATCGTGATGTTTTTAACGCAAGCTTTGCATATCGGGCTGCATTTGCAGTTGTTTCACTAGTGTTTTTCGTATGTATATACGGGGCTTGGGTAAGACGTGAGTCTTCTAGTGTTGAGGTTCTTGGTGATAGGTGGGGGTTGCAAACCTATCGGTTGGCCTTGTTGGCGCTGCTCATTCCTTTGATTATATTTGGCTTCCCAACTCTATCTACCCGGTATCAGTTTTTTTTCGCCATATTCCTTGTGGGGTGTACACTCGGGGCTTTACAGTATGTGACATACGCAAGTCGTATTATTGTTGTCTTTGTGATTGCGATAATTGCATACTTGCCATTCTATAGATTTATATCAAGCCCGCTTTCTATTGTTTATATACCCTATCAAAGTCAGCTCTTTTATGATCATAAAAATTCGACTGGGCAAGATCGAACTAATGATTTGCTCAACCAATTAGACGTGCTGTGGTCCAAATAATGAAATCAAGTAAACATATCGTTCTGCTTACTACCAAATATGCGGATGACAAAAAAGATGCCTGGTTGACTAATGAGTTGGCTTACTCATTGAATGAGGAAGGGCATAATGTCTCGGTGGTTGTTTTCTCGTGGCTTAAGAATGAACCTGTGTCATTCACTAAGGTGATTGATGGTATTAAGGTTATCAGGGTCAAGCTTCCGGCTATATTTTATAACACAGGGGTCATCGGTACTTCCCTGAAGATATTCTTGTTTCCTTTCCTCGCTCGCCATGAAGTGCGAAAGCAAGTGAGTAAGTGCGACTTGTTAATTGCCAATACGCCTTGTGTGACCATTTTGGGGATGTCTCGCTATTTTAGGAAAAAATTTCACTCCCAGTCTTTTCTGGTGCTCTGGGATTTCTTTCCATATTATTTGAAAGATCTCGGTGCTATCAGAAATAAGCTGTTTTTTGGTTTTTTCCGTTATCTTGAAGAAATAATGTACAAAAGTTTTGATCGCATCGGATGTATGACTGACGGTAATGCCAAATTCTTGTTTGATAATTTTCCGGCGGTGGATAAGCAGCGTGTGGAAATTTTACCTCTTTGGGCGAAGATCAAGCAGGTTGATCCGATAGACAAGTCTGAAATAAGGTTGAAGTACGATTTGCCATCTACAGGGTTTATTGCTGTTTATGGTGGCGCAATGTCTATTGTCCAGGAATTGGACAATATTCTCGATTTGGCTGAGCTTTACACTGGTGATGATGTGACCTTCCTTTTCATTGGTAAGGGGACTGAGAAGGAAAGGTTGGAGGAATCGGTACTTACTCGTGGTTTAAAGAACGTAAAGTTTATCAACTACGTGCCTCGTGATGAGTATCAGCATGTAGTTCAAGCCTGCGATGTGGGTCTGATTTCTCTGTCCAGGAAGTTAACTGTGCCGAGCTTTCCCTCTAAATCATTAGATTATTTTAAAGTTTCTCTTCCGGTGCTTGCATCTTTGGATTCAGTTACGGATTTTGGAGATATCCTTGAAAACAAAATATGTGCTGGTTTAGCCGTAGTGGCGGGGGATGTAACTAATCTAAAAAACAAATTGGATTTGTTGATTAAGGATGCTGAGCTCTGTAAAGCGCTAGGGGCCAATGGTCGGCGCTATTACGAAAAGTACTTGAGCGTCGAGAACGCAAGAAGTATTATCATTTCATCACTATAAGTGGGGTCTTCTCATGGCTATTTCTTTCAGTAACTCAACGCTTTTGATCACCGGTGGCACCGGCTCGTTTGGTAATGCTGTGCTGAAACGGTTTCTCGATACTGATATCAAAGAAATTCGTGTGTTCAGCCGAGACGAGAAAAAACAAGATGACATGCGTAAAAAATACGCAAACACCAAGCTGAAGTTCTATATTGGCGACGTCAGAGATTTCCAGAGTGTACTCAATGCTACTCGTGGAGTAGATTATATTTTTCACGCCGCTGCCTTGAAGCAGGTTCCTTCGTGTGAATTCCATCCAATGGAAGCTGTGAAAACAAACGTGCTTGGTACTGATAACGTACTGGAAGCGGCGATACAAAATAACGTTAAGCGCGTAGTCTGCCTGAGTACTGATAAAGCTGTTTATCCAATCAATGCAATGGGTATATCCAAAGCAATGATGGAAAAAGTAATGGTTGCCAAATCCCGTAACGATAACAATACGGTTATCTGCGGTACCCGTTACGGTAACGTGATGGCGTCCCGTGGTTCCGTTATTCCTTTGTTTGTTGATCAGATCCGTTCGGGCATACCGCTAAGCTTGACTGATCCAAACATGACGCGATTCATGATGACTTTGGCAGATGCGGTCGACCTGGTTTTGTATGCTTTTGAGCATGGCACAAATGGTGACATGTTTGTCCAGAAGGCTCCCGCAGCGACTGTGGAAGTTTTGGCAAAAGCATTGATCAATATGCTTAATGTGCCAGATCATCCCGTTCAGGTTATTGGCACCCGTCATGGTGAAAAGCTTTTTGAAGCGCTGCTTAGTCGTGAAGAAATGGCCTGCGCTGAAGATCGTGGTGACTACTTCCGCGTACCACCAGATCTGCGGGATCTGAATTACTCCAAGTTTGTGGAGCAGGGTGAGACCAAAATCTCTCGTACTGAAGACTACAACTCGCATAATACCGAGCGCCTTGATGTAGAAGGTATGCAGAAGCTGCTCCTCAAGTTGAACTTTATGCGCGCTATCCAGCGTGGTGAGCACGCTACACCTGAGGAATAAGCAATGAAGGTTCTGATTACAGGTGCCAATGGTTTTGTCGGCCAGAATCTTATTTCGCATCTGAGCGAGAAGTCCGATATCGAAGTGGTGCGCTTTACCCGCGAGGATTCCCTGGACGTCTTGCCGAGTCTGGTTGCGCGGGTTGACTTTATTTTCCATCTGGCCGGTGTCAATCGTCCGTTGAACCCGCAGGAGTTTCATATCGGCAATACCGATTTGACTCGTGCACTCTGTGATGCTATCCGACTCAGTGGTCGGAAAGTTCCAGTGCTGTACACGTCATCGAGTCAAGCGGAGTTGGATAACCCATACGGCAGCAGTAAACTCGGCGCCGAACAAGTATTACTTGATCTGAACTCGGAAAATGGTTCGGCAGTGCACTTGTTTCGTTTGCCTAACGTATTTGGTAAGTGGGCTCGTCCTAACTATAATTCAGCGGTTGCGACTTTTTGTAATAATATCGCTCACGGTCTACCAATCAATGTCAATGATCAGCATGCGCGAATTAATCTGGTTTATATAGATGACGTAGTTGCATGTTTCATTGCTGTAATGGAAGGGAAAAAGTCAGGCTCGCCGTTTGTTAGTGTGGAACCACAATACAATATTACGGTGGGTGAGCTTTCCGAGCAATTGGCGGCTTTCCGTGATAGTCGCAAGACGATGATTACCGAGTCGGTCGGAACGGGGCTTGTAAGGGCGCTTTATTCCACTTATTTGAGTTATCTGCCGCCTGAGCGTTTTACTTACGAAGTTCCCAAGCACGGCGATCCGCGCGGGGTTTTTGTGGAAATGCTTAAAACCAAGGAGGCTGGACAGTTTTCTTACTTTACTGCGCATCCAGGGATAACACGCGGCGGGCATTACCACCATTCAAAGACCGAAAAGTTCCTTGTCATCAAAGGCACGGCATGTTTCCGTTTCCGTCACATTGTTTCGGGTGAGTTTTACGAATTGTTCACTTCCGGAGAAAAGCCGGAAATTGTCGAAACAGTTCCGGGCTGGAGTCACGACATTACCAATACTGGCAGTGAAGAAATGATCGTTATGCTTTGGGCTAACGAGATTTTTGATCGTGAAGCACCTGATACGTTTACCTTTCCTGTTGGTACTGAAGCTTAATTATCGTGCGCGCCGCTTTATTCCTTAGATAAGGAGTGGGCGGCGCTGTGCTTTTGTGGGGCTTGCGATCCCTTGAAGTGGTAGTCTTGTAAATCCGATTTTTTGACAGTTTGTCACCCCCGTCACAGGCTCAAAAGCAGACCGGAAAGTCTGTTGGTATTAGCTTTTCGTTGGCGTTTTCTTCGAATTGGGCACCACGGAGTGACCGGATGTGGCCACCGAGATCGAACGCGGTGGAGGTAAGGTGTGATCGGCGGCGGCCTTACCCGGGGTGTTGAGGCCAAGTGGCGCAGCGTCCACTCGTCCATTGATGGCCCTCATTGGGCTTCATGCATGCTAATGGATAGCGTTAGTGGCGGTTGAAGATTAGAATTGTTAATCGTTTTTATCACTTATTAAAATGTGACGTTTAAAAATGAAAAAATTGAAAATCGTTACCGTAGTGGGTACTCGCCCGGAAATCATTCGTCTGTCGCGCGTCATGGCCGCCCTGGACAGGGACTGTGACCATGTTTTAGTGCACACGGGGCAGAATTATGACTATGAACTGAACGAGATTTTCTTTCAGGATCTCGGTATCCGTAAACCCGACCACTTTCTGAACGCTGCTGGCGCAACAGGCGCAGAGACCATCGGTAACGTCATTATTTCCGTTGATCGTGTGCTGGCTGAGGTTCAGCCTGAGGCTCTTCTCGTCCTCGGCGACACGAATAGCTGCATGGCGGTCATTCCCGCCAAACGTCGTAAAATTCCGGCTTTCCATATGGAAGCTGGTAACCGTTGCTTCGACATGCGTGTGCCTGAAGAAATCAACCGACGTATTGTAGATCACACCGCTGATATCAATTTAACTTACAGCACCATTGCGCGCGACTATCTGCTAAGTGAAGGCTTGCCACCAGACAGGGTTATCAAAACTGGTAGCCCGATGTTTGAGGTGCTTAATTATTATCGTGAAGGTATCGATTCTTCGGACGTGCTGGAGCGGCTTGGGCTTGAGCAGGGCAAATTTTTTGTAGTAAGCGCACACCGTGAAGAAAATATTGATTCTGATACTAACTTCGGAAAGCTTGTTGAAGTACTCAACACAGTCGCAGCGCACTATGACTATCCGGTAATTGTCTCCACCCACCCGCGGACACAGAAGCGTGTCGATGCCATGGGGGTGAAGTTTCACGAGAATGTTCGTCTGCTAAAACCGCTCGGTTTCAAGGACTACAACAAGCTGCAACTTGAGTCCAAAGCAGTACTTTCCGATAGTGGTACGATCAATGAAGAGTCCTCTATTCTCAACTTCCCAGCGTTGAATATCCGTGAGGCGCACGAGCGTCCAGAGGGTATGGAAGAAGCCGCTGTGATGATGGTTGGCCTTGAGTCCGAGCGAGTGATGCAGGCCTTGCAGGTGCTGGACGGTCAAAGCCGAGGTGAGGTTCGCAGTCTGCGCCTGGTGGAAGACTACAGCATGCCGAACGTTTCGGAAAAAGTGGTCAGGATCATTCACAGCTACCGCGACTATGTTATGCGTGTCGTTTGGAAAAAGTACTGATCAGGACGAAAAGTATTAATGGCGAAGGTTTTTGTTGTTTCAGAGTATGTGGATGCAGAGCAAAATTCGACTGGTTTTTTTTGGTCGAAAATCGTTAATAAGATTGGGGTAGAGCTTGGGCGGGTAACAGTAATTTATCCAAGCGCAAGTAAGTCCTCACGCTTATTTGAGAGTCACGATGTTAAAGAAGTGGCATTCACAGCGCTGAAATTTAACAAAAACAAGCTGATTTCCAGATTCTTCGGACAGTTTTATCAGGTGGCTGGTTTCTGTTGGCATATTCTCCGGGATGTAAAAAAAAATGATGTTGTGCTGACTGGGACTAATCCGGCATTACTATTGATGGTTATTCCCCTCTTGAAGCTGATCAAACGTTTTAAGTGGGGGGTTCTGGTTCATGATGTATTTCCGGAAAACTTAGTTCCTGCCGGCATAATAAAGTCTACCAGTCGTGTCTATCCGATTATCAACCTTTTATTCTCCAGTATTTATAATTCTGCAGAGTTGCTGATTGTTATCGGACGGGACATGCAGGAGTTAGTCAGTCTGAAGGTCACGAATACGGCTAAGGTCGTATTCGTGCCAAACTGGGCAGATGAGAAAGAGGTTTTTCCTTTACCTCGTCACACTGCGCCATTTTTACATGAATTGGGGTGGCAGGAAAAAGTTGTATTCCAGTTTTTTGGCAATATTGGGCGTGTACAGGGAATTGAGAATATTCTCGACGCTATTTCTCTTGTCGAAGATGATCGGGCTGCGTTCATATTTATTGGAGATGGCGCGCTCGTCGCCAAGGTCAAGGAATTCGTAAAAAGTAACCCTACAAAAAATGTTGCCTATGCGGGCGCTGTTCCATTGAGGGACAAAAATCAGGGGCTTGCTGCTTGTGATGTAGCGTTAATTACCTTGGAGAAAGGAATGCTTGGACTGGGAGTTCCCAGCAAAGCATATTTTTCTCTTGCTGCAGATAAACCTCTTTTAGCAGTAATGGATGACAATGCCGAGATATCGCGAGTTATTCGCGAAAAAGGAGTCGGATGGCAGTGCAAACCGTCTGATCCGCGTGCTTTGGCCGACGTAATAGCAACAATATGCAATTCTGATCTTGAAGCGCTAAACGGCTGCTCGCTCGCTGTTTTTCGCGAGAATTATGCTGAGCATCTCGCATTGGATAAGTTCTATGGACATGTTGCTAATCTCATTGGACCGAACAAGGTATGAAAGTTTTAATTACTGGCGCCAATGGGTTTGTCGGGCGAGGTTTGGTTAGCGTTCTTCGGTCTGAATGCCATCAACTCGTTTGTTGCTCGCGAGTCGCTGTATCCGACCATGAATTTGTTATTTCCCCTCCCTTAAGCGCCGATGCAGATTGGAGCCAGCTCTTAACGGGGGTTGATGTCGTAGTCCACTTGGCTGGCAAGGCTCACAATCTAGGTGAGCCAAGAGAAGTAGCTGTGCAGGGGTTCAAACAGGCGAATGTCGATGGCACGGTTCGTCTCGCAGAGCAGGCAATTTCGTCTAATGTCAAAAGGTTCATTTTTATCAGTTCCATAGGTGTGAACGGATCGTCAACGGAAGGTGCGTTTGACGAATCTTCTCCGGCGGCACCTCACGCGGATTACGCTGAATCAAAATTGGCTGCTGAACGGAAACTCGAGGATTTAAATCGGGGGTCTTCCATGGAACTGGTTATTATAAGACCTCCTTTGGTATATGCGGCGCAAGCCCCCGGCAACTTTAAACGATTGCTTAAAATAGTTTCATTAGGGCTCCCTTTACCTTTTGCAACTATCAATAACCGACGTAGCATGATTGCGTTGGAAAACCTGGTTGACTTTATCCGTGTCTGTGTGACGCATCCCAAAGCTGCCAATAACTTGTTTCTTGTTTCTGATGGTGTGGATCTGTCCACCGCTGAGATAGTCAGGTTTCTGGCCAGTGGTATGAATAGAAAAGCTCGGCTTATTGCAGTTCCCCAGTTTCTCTTGTTGGCTGGGAGTACGGTATTGAGACGGCGCGCTATTTATACACAGCTTTGTTGTTCTTTGGTAATTGACTCTTCGAAAGCACAATCAACTTTGGGTTGGGCCCCTGTCGTCTCTCCTCAGCAAGCGTTGACAGAGTCCGGTCGGGGTTTCAAAGCGCTCTAACATTTTTTTGTGTGTGGTGTTTCTATAATGATAAATGCACATTTTTCAACCGAGTATTATTGGCTCGCCTTTCCCGCGGTAATTCTTTTGTCGCTCGGTTTGACCGGGGCACTGCGTATTTACGCGTTGAAGAACAGTCTCATTGATGTGCCAAATGGCCGGAGTTCACACTCGATCCCCACACCTCGCGGTGGAGGGGTTGCCATTGTCGTTTGTTTTCTGTTGGTCATGCCGTTACTCGCTACGACAGGACTTGTAACCTGGTCAAATGCAATGGCATTGATTGGTGCTGGGGCCTGGGTTGCTGTGATTGGATTTCTTGACGATCACGGTCATATTGCGGCTCGCTGGCGTCTATTGGCTCATTTCGCTGGCGCGATCTGGGCATTGTTTTGGCTTGGTGGTCTGGCTCCGGTCGACGCTTTCGGCCTAACGATCGACCTCGGTTGGTTAGGTCATGTTGTTGCCGCTTTCTATCTGGTCTGGATGCTTAATCTTTACAACTTCATGGATGGAATTGATGGAATCGCCGGGGTTGAGGCCGTAACCGCGTGTATCGGTGCTTGTCTGATTTATTGGGTTACCGGTTTTGATGCTCTGGTTTGGGCACCTTTACTGCTCGCCGCTGCGGTACTGGGGTTTCTTTGCTGGAATTTTCCACCTGCGCGAATTTTCATGGGTGATGCGGGTAGTGGGTTTCTGGGCATCATACTGGGCATTTTTTCCCTTCAGGCATCCTCTAGCGCACCACAACTATTGTGGGTCTGGTTGATTCTACTTGGCGTATTCATTGTCGATGCCACATTCACCTTGTTGCGGCGTTTAATGCGGGGCGATAAAGTTTATGAGGCGCATCGCAGTCATGCCTATCAGTTCGCCTCTAGAAGTGTCGGTCGTCATCTACCGGTAACGGTCGGTGTCTTGATGATCAACCTGTTTTGGCTGCTTCCGATAGCTCTGTGTGTCGGGGTAGGGACCTTAAATGGCCTTCTCGGCCTGCTGATAGCATACGTTCCCTTGGTTTTACTCGCCGTCAGGTACCATGCGGGCGAGCTGGAACAAGTGAATTGAGGTGAATTTCGCCCGGTTGGTAAGGTTACAAAAAAGCTGTCATGTTAAATAATTGATCTCTGATTTTAAGTATCCAGCGCTTGAAGCTTTCAGGAGTGCGAAAGGGGTTTTATGGATAATCTTCGGGCATATTTGTTAAGGCTTCCACGTAGTCGCAAACGTATCTTGCAAGTCATCACTGACTGCTCGCTCGTCTGGGTAGCGTTGTGGATGTCATTCATCGTTCGCTTGGGTATTGACGAGATGATCAATCCGTTTACCCAGCATTTTTGGTTGTTCCTGGCTGCCCCGGTCATCGCGATTCCTCTTTTCATCCGCTTCGGAATGTACCGGGCGGTGATGCGTTACTTCGGTAACGATGCCCTGATTGCGATTATCAAGGCTGTCAGCCTTTCTGCCCTGATTCTCGGGGTGGTGGTGTTTTGGTACAGCAATCATCAGAACGTTGTCCCGCGGTCAATTATTTTTAACTACTGGTGGCTTAGCCTGATCATGGTGGGAGGGCTTCGTCTCGCTATGCGCCAGTATTTTCTGGGTGACTGGTTTGCAGCGGCACAACATGTGCCGTTTACCAATCGTGACGATGGGCTGCCACGCGTAGCTATTTATGGAGCCGGCGCGGCTGGGAACCAATTGGTTGCAGCACTTCGGATGGGGCGCGCGATGCGCCCGGTTGCATTCATTGATGATGATAAAAGCATCGCTGATCGCGTGATCTCTGGCTTGCAGGTGTATAAGCCCAAGCATATTCAACGCATGATTGATGTTACCGGGGCGCAGGAAATTCTACTTGCGGTTCCATCAGTGAATCGTGCTCGCCGCCGTGAGATTCTTGGCTTTCTGGAGCGATTCCCACTGCACGTACGAAGTATACCGGGGTTCATGGACCTCGCCAGCGGGCGAGTCAAGGTCGACGATATTCAAGAGGTTGATATCGCGGACCTGCTCGGTCGGGATGCTGTGCCAGCACAGGGTGATTTACTGGAGCATTGCATCAAGGATCAATCGGTTCTCGTCACGGGCGCCGGCGGCTCTATCGGCTCCGAGCTTTGTCGTCAGATCCTGGTCCTGCAACCGACGACGCTTTTGTTGTTCGAACACAGTGAGTTCAATCTTTACAGTATTCTGTCGGAGTTGGAACAGCGTATATCACGAGAGTCGCTGTCTGTACGTCTGTTACCAATACTTGGTTCTGTGCGTAATCAGGACAAACTTCTAGATGTAATGAAAACCTGGCATGTCGATACGGTGTATCACGCTGCCGCTTATAAACATGTCCCGATGGTTGAGCACAATATTGCCGAAGGGGTGTGGAACAATGTAGTTGGTACGTTGAATACCGCACAAGCCGCTCTTCAGGCCGGAGTTTCGAATTTCGTACTGATCTCTACGGATAAGGCTGTGCGTCCTACGAACGTCATGGGCAGTACGAAGCGGTTGGCGGAGTTGACGCTGCAGGCATTGAGCCGCGAGGTGGCTCCGGTGATGTTTGGCGATAAGACCAATGTCTCTCGAGTCAATAAAACCAGGTTTACCATGGTGCGATTCGGCAATGTACTAGGGTCTTCCGGCTCGGTAATTCCGCTGTTTCACAAACAGATCATGTCCGGCGGTCCTTTAACGGTTACTCATCCGAAAATAACCCGTTACTTTATGACCATCCCGGAAGCGGCCCAGCTTGTGATTCAAGCTGGCTCGATGGGGCAGGGGGGGGATGTTTTTGTTCTGGATATGGGTGAACCGGTAAAAATTGTCGAGCTTGCGGAGAAAATGATTCATCTCTCCGGCTTGAGCGTACGTTCGGAAAAAAATCAACATGGCGATATCTCCATTCAGTTCACCGGTCTGAGACCTGGTGAGAAGCTTTATGAAGAATTGCTTATTGGGGATAACGTTGCGGCTACGCCGCACCCGATGATCATGACAGCCAACGAAGACTATCTCAGTTGGGATGTCCTTAAAGTCAGGCTGAGTGAGTTACTGTCGGCTGTTGAGCGCGATGATTACACTCAAGTGCGTCAAATCTTACGTGAAACGGTGAGTGGCTATACCCCCGACGGGGAGATCGTCGACTGGATTTTCCAGCAGCGCCGCCTCGAACCCTGATTGTTTCATATCCTGTAACGTACACATTTTTGACAGTTCCATGAGATCGCCTAAGTTTGGAGAGCAGCTTTGGAAAAGCTGCTTTCTCAGACGATGGCATGGAGCTTCACTTATGCGTACAAGCAGTTTCTACTCCCTGGTTTTCGCCCTTCTTGCAAGCGCCTCTCTTGCGGCAATCGCCGCGCCTGTCAACCCACCCGAGTTGAAGAATGCTCCTCTGGTGCAGGATGTAGCCGCCAAGGCACAGTCCGGAAAAGTCGATCTCAATAGTGCTGATGCACCTACGTTGCAACGTGAGTTGGCTGGGGTGGGCGAGGCAAAAGCCAAGGCGATTGTTGCTTATCGTGAAAGTAATGGTGCGTTTGCTTCAGTTGACGAATTACTGGAAGTGAAGGGTATCGGGAAAGCGATTCTGGATAGGAATCGCGAGAAGATCGAGGTGAACTAATAGTGTGATTGAATGACAAAGGCCGATCATTGATCGGCCTTTTTATTTGTGCGAGAGATTAATCTCGAAAGTTTCTACTGCGGTGTGTTTGTTAATCGGTTTTTTTCGGTAGCAAGGTTGCCCGAACGAAAGCAAGCAGGGTGCCGAGCAGTAATCCGAATATCAGCCCTGCGCCGACGATCAATGCTTTTTTCGGTTTGATAGGAAATGGTGGAGGCGAAGCAGTTCTGTCGATATTAACCAAGTTGAACTGGTCAGACTCGATATGTATGTTTTTCAAGTGCGCCAATTCTTCGCGGATTTTACTCAAGCCTTTCAAGAAAAGCTCTTCGTTATTGCGTTGCCGCAGCAAAGCGACCTCGCGGTTGTTGGCAAGGAGGGTGAGTTCTTTTTGAATCTCATCAATACGAGGCTCGGTAAAATCATCAGAGTTTCGCGAGACCAATGTCGCACGCTCTGCTTCTAGCGCCGACTGACCCATAAAATATAGTGGGATTTGTTGGTTGCTTACTTCTGTACGAATCATGTTGCCCTGCCGTGTTTGCCCGGAGTCTCCAAGGGCAGATGGCGTAGTAGGGGCAACAATACCCAGCTTCTTGGCAATTGTTATTGCCTCATCCAGTTGTTTGATGCGATTTTGTCGGCGAGTTTGAAGCTGCTGACGCAAAGCCTTGAGTTCGTCTTGAAGCATCTCTTTTTTTAGCTGATCCTTTTCAAGGAGTTCGGCAATCTTTGAGTCCTTATCGGCTTCATATGCTGCTTTCCTCGAGAGCAACTTTCTTTCGGTTTGTGCAATTCGGTTGTCAATAAGAGTTTTCAAGTCCGATTCGACTTTCTCTTTTTCACGTTTGACGACGAAGTCGGTAAAGTTGTTAACAATAGCGACACCATCCATTCCCAATGGGTACTCAACACCAAACTGAATGGCTTCCGAAAGATTGGCGGTTTTTTTAGGGTCGATTTGATCGACTGTAAAGCCATTGGTGTTGAAACGCTCAAGCGTTTCTTCGAGTGATTTACCATTTACTTGAATTGGCGCGAGCAATTCCGGGTTGGCCTGAAAAAATTTCAAGCGTACGGAATACGACTCCATGGAAGAACCGATACGTCTTAATGACTCTTCTGGTTTGATTGTGTAAAGACCGGTTCCATTTAACATGTCCAGGTCAGTTGAGGCGACCGGCCTGATATAGTTTTGTACTTTATATTGGGGTTGTGCCGTTAATGCATAAGTAATTGCGAGCGCCGTGGAAAGACCGGTAAAGAGTAGAATTATCCCTCTTTGTTTCCATAGATTGCGTATAAATTCTGCAACATCAATTTCATGATGCTCAATGTCGGGGCTTATTTTTGCAGGGAAGTTCATGAAACCCTCAATTTATAAAAGTCAGCTGCCGTTGAGGGGTGCTCAATAGGTTTAGCTGATGAGTCTGAAAAAACATTTAGAAATATTTCGCATTCTCCCGTATCTAAATTCTCACGGCAAGCAGTTGATAATTGAAACTGTCAATTTTTGTAGCCAGTTCTGGTTCGTTTTGCTGAATCGATAACGCATGCGGAATGCAGCAGGTTGGTTGCCTTGGTTCTGTACGAAATCAGTCGAAACCAATTTGAATTCCACAGGCGTCGAGATTCAGTAAAGTCCGCGCCCATCAAAGGCGGGAGCCCATGATGGCCTAACGGTATGAACTCCCCGACGCAGCCTGGGATTTGGTTGCGGATGTATTCGATGAACCTCGTCGTAGCGGGCGCCCACGAACAGATGACCGTTTAATGCTTAACGGCGTCCTTTGGGTGCTCTGTTCTGGTGCTGCTTGGCGTGACATGCCTGAGCGTTTCGGCCCTTGGTCAACGGTTTATCAACGTTTTCGTGACTGGCGCAATCGCGGAACGTTTGACCAGATGCTAAAGAGGCTTCACATCAATCTGAACGAGCAAGGGTTCATTGATCTGGAAACTTGGATGATTGACTCCACGGCAGTACGCGCAACCCGGGCCTCTTCTGGTGCTGGGAAAAAAGGGGGCCTGAAGAACCGCAAGATCATGCGCTCGGCCGCAGCCGGGGCGGCCTGACCACCAAGATTAACATGCTGTGCGATGCCAACGGTTTACCCCTGACATTTCTATTGTCGGGCGGACAAGCCAGTGACATCGCTTATGCCCAACCGTTGCTGGATGAGGCGTACATACCAAGCTTGCGCGGCGGCCCTCGCAAACGCTGCCGATGGCTGTTGGCTGATAAAGGCTATGACGCCGAAGCTTTGCGTCGTTACTGCGACCGCTATCGGATGCAGCCGGTGATTCCTCTGCGCAGCATGAAGCGCAAACCCAAGCCGGGTTTGCCGAGACTGTTTGATCGTCCCAAGTACCGGCAGCGCAACATCATCGAGCGTATGTTCGGATGGCTGAAAGAAAACCGCCGCATCCTTACGCGCTTCGACAAACTCGCGAAAAGTTATGCGGCGATGGTCTCGCTGGCCTGCGCCATGCGGTATTTACGACATTACTTTTCGTACAGAGCCTAGTGTGCATCCGCAGTTAATCGATTATCGCTCGATTGTTGGTTAGGGATAGAAGCAGGCTGTATCGCAGGGCACCTGTCCGCTGGTCCGAGGCTGAAATTATGTGTGTCATATATTTCTTAAATTATGCCTATAATAAATCGCCATCCCATTCCTCGCATTTCTTCAGGAGCACACTCATGAATTCAGTCCTGTCCCAAGGTACGGCACTCGTCACCGGCGCTTCCTCCGGTATCGGGGCGGTTTACGCTGAGCGGTTGGCAGCCCGCGGTTTTGATTTGTTGTTGGTGGCTCGTGACGAGCAGCGACTGGAGATGGCGGCGAGCAAGCTACGCTCGGAGCACGGGGTCAAGGTGGAAGTACTGAAGGCGGATCTCACTCAAAAGGAAGACGTGCGGCAAATCGAACAGCGGTTACGCAGCGATTCGAGTATCAGCCTTTTGCTCAATAACGCCGGTGTGGCGGCGGACGGGCTATTGGCTAATGCCGATACTGATCAACTGGAACGAATGATTCAGTTGAATATCACCGCTGTCACGCGATTGGCCGCAGCGGCGGCAGCCAGTTTTACCAAGGCCGGGCGCGGCACGATTATCAATATTGCATCGGTGGTGGCCTTGTTTCCTGAGCGCTTCAACGCGACGTATAGCGCCAGCAAGGCTTACGTATTGAGTTTGACTCAATCGTTGAGCGCCGAACTGAATGGCACCGGAGTGAAGATCCAGGCGGTGCTGCCCGGCGTGACACGTACTGAAATCTGGGAGCGCTCCGGTATCGATGCCTCACAGATTCCTGCGGAGATGGTGATGGAGGCCGGTGTAATGGTCGATGCAGCGTTGTCGGGCCTGGATTCGGGTGAGTTGATCACGATTCCTTCGTTGCCCGATGCAGCGGACTGGGATTCGTTCGTGGCGGCGCGTTTTGTGATGGCGCCTAACCTTTCCAAAAGCACGGCGGCTGCCCGTTATCGGTAAGCGCCATCAACTGGCTAGAGGTGTGTGCGGTATGAGTGATCGTCGAGTGGTAGTCACGGGCATGGGCCTGGTATCCCCTCTGGGGAGCGGCGTCGAAACAGTCTGGCAGCGCCTGTTGGCCGGGCGCTCCGGGTTGCGCAATCTGCCGGAAGACGTGGTGGCCGACCTGCCGGCAAAAGTCGGCGGCGCAGTACCAACGCTGGCTGATGACCCGGAAGCCGGGTTCGATCCGGACCGGGCAACGCCGCCCAAGGAACAGAAGAAGATGGACCGCTTCATTCTGTTCGCCATGGAAGCCGCGCGTCAGGCACTGGAGCAAGCCGGCTGGCAAGCGCTGGATGCCGATGCCCAGGAGCGCACGGCCACCATCATCGGTTCAGGCGTGGGTGGTTTCGGCGCGATTGCCGACGCGGTGCGCACCACCGACAGCCGTGGTCCGCGACGTTTGTCGCCATTCACCATCCCGTCGTTTCTGGTCAACCTTGCGGCAGGCCATGTGTCGATCCAGCATGGCTTCAAGGGGCCATTGGGCGCGCCGGTCACGGCATGCGCCGCCGGGGTTCAGGCGATTGGTGACGCGGCGCGGTTGATTCGTGCGGGGGAGGCGGACATCGCGGTGTGCGGCGGAGCGGAAGCGGCGATCGATCGGGTCAGCCTTGCCGGGTTTGCGGCAGCTCGCGCCTTGTCCAGCGCTTACAATGAAACGCCCGAGCGTGCTTCGCGACCTTTCGACAGCGGCCGCGACGGTTTTGTCATGGGGGAAGGGGCCGGACTGCTGGTCATCGAGTCTCTGGACCATGCACTGGCTCGCGGTGCTCAACCACTGGCGGAGCTGGTCGGCTACGGTACCAGCGCCGATGCCTATCACCTGACCGCCGGCCCCGAGGATGGCAGCGGTGCGCGGCGCGCGATGTCGCTGGCATTGGCACAGGCCGGTGTTTCACCGGCTCAGATCCAGCATCTGAATGCTCATGCAACCTCGACTCCGGTGGGGGATCTGGGGGAGCTGGCGGCGATCAAGGCATTGTTCGGGGCGCAAAATGGCATCGCTGTGACATCGACCAAGTCGGCGACCGGACATTTGCTCGGCGCAGCCGGTGGACTCGAAGCGATCTTTACGCTGCTGGCGATCCGCGACCAGATCGTGCCGGCAACGCTCAATTTCGAGAACCCGGACCCTGCAACTGAAGGCGTGGATATCGTTCATGGCAACGCGCGGCCGATGACCATCGAATACGCGTTGTCCAACGGCTTCGGATTTGGCGGGGTCAATGCCAGCGTATTGTTCAAGCGCTGGCAGGGTTAGCCCTGAGAGTTTTTCAGGTGTTCGCGTGCGACGTCGAGAATCCGTTGGGCAAACTCGGCGTCGGCAACGCTGCGCGATAACAGCAAGGCTCCGACCAGCGTAGACATGATGACGATGCTGCGGTCGGCGGTGTGCTCTCCGTCAAGGGTGTGCTGGATCTGATCGAGTCGCGCCTGGAGCACGACGTCGCTGGTCGGACTCGGTTGACCACGCAGCCCCAGTTCCGAAGAAATAGTCAGCAGCGGGCAGCCTTCGTGGGGTGAGGTTTGATGCCATTCGGACAGGTAAGCGTCGATGAAGGCTTCGAGTGGCTGTTCCTCTGCGAAGATTTGCGCGCACAACTCGTCGACTTGTGCGCCAGCCTCCTGCAAGGCTTTCTCTACCAGTTCGTCTTTGGACTTGAAGTGCGAGTAAAAGCCACCGTGGGTCAAGCCCAGAGCTTTCATCAGGGGTTGCAGCCCGGTCGCGCCGATACCGTCGCGTCGAAATCGCGCTGAAGCTTCCTTGATTATGCGTTGGTGGGTCTGGGCTTTATGGTCCTGCGAGTAACGCATCTGATATCTCCGCATCAATGCGGCCATATTAACCAATGGAAATTGCATGGTGACTGTACTTCTACTTCTAATAAACATGCAGATGCTTCGATATGGGTGCAAAGCGGCATGATTCCGGGAGATTTCACGCAAAAACAAACCCCGCCGTTCAAGGCGGGGTTTTCAGTCAGCGGTCCTGCGCTTCCTTGGCGTCCATTTCCGCATTGCGTTCGGCGACGCGCTTGCGTTGTTCTTCGGTCAGTTCGACCTTGTTGGCGGTGTCGCGCAGCAGCATCAGACCACCAACGATCGAGCCGATGGCAACGACCAGAATCAACCAGGCATACCAGGGCATAGGACTCTCCTTGAAAGCAGGCGGTCGGCGAGGGCTCGCCAACCGATCGTGCATACCACTTTGAGTGATGGGGTTTCATCGCAGTTCCATCGCTATCACCCCCATTCTATGCCTGTTGTTCAAGGTTGACTCGAACGCTTTCAATGTCCGGTCAGCATCGCATCCGCCGGCGCTTCGGCGCGCAGTTGTGCGGTGAGCATGAAGTACACGAAACCTGCCGCCATGAAGCCCAGGAAGATCAGGCCGATCAACGTGTTGAACCAGGCCATCGCCACCAGGCACACCACTGCCAGCATCAGTGCAATGAACGGCACCAGCGGGTAGCAAGGGGCGCGGAAGGTGCGTTCCAGGTTCGGCTCGGTTTTACGCAGTTTGAACAGGCTGAGCATGCTCATGATGTACATCACGATGGCGCCGAACACGGCCATGGTGATCATCGCGGCGGTCAGCGTCATGCCGCCGAGGTTGATCAAGCCGTCGCTGTAGATGGCTGCAGTGCCGATGACACCGCCGGCGATGATCGCCCGGTGCGGAGTTTGAAAACGCGACAGTCTGGCCAGGGACGCCGGCAGGTAACCGGCCCGGGCGAGGGCGAAGAACTGCCGCGAATAGCCAAGTATGATCCCGTGGAAACTCGCCACCAGACCAAACAGGCCGATCCACACCAGCATGTGCAGCCAGCCCGAGCTTTCGCCTACCACGGTTTTCATCGCCTGGGGCAGCGGGTCGTTGATGTTCGACAGGGTGCGCCAGTCGCCGACGCCACCGGCGAAGAACATCACACCCATCGCCAGCAGCACCAGGGTCAGGATACCGCTGATGTAAGCCTTGGGAATCGTGCGTTTCGGGTCCTTGGCTTCTTCGGCGGCCATGGCAGCGCCTTCGATGGCGAGGAAGAACCAGATGGCGAAGGGGATCGCCGCGAACATCCCGGCAATCGCCGGAGCACCGAATACATCGGAACCGGCCCAGCCATTGAGGTCGAAATGGCTGAAGCTGAATGCCGGGGCGACCACACCCATGAACACCAGCAATTCTGCGACCGCCAACACGCAGACCACCAGTTCGAAGGTGGCTGCCAGTTTCACGCCGAGGATGTTGAGGCCCATGAATACGATGTAGGCACCGACTGCCGCGTGTTTCGGGTCCAGGGCTGGAAACTGGACATTGAGGTAGGCGCCGATGGCCAGGGCAATCGCCGGTGGGGCGAAGACGAATTCGATCAGTGTCGCCAGCCCGGCGATCAATCCGCCTTTCTCGCCAAAGGCGCGACGACTGTAGGCAAAGGGACCGCCGGCATGGGGAATGGCGGTGGTCAGCTCGGTGAAACTGAAGATGAAGCAGGTGTACATGGTGGCAACCATGAACGAGGTCACCAGAAAGCCCAAGGTCCCGGCCACGCCCCAGCCATAGCTCCAGCCGAAATACTCTCCGGAAATCACCAGCCCGACCGCAATGCCCCACAGGTGCAAGGTGCCCAGCGTGGGTTTGAGTTGTGTGTTCATGGGTTTGCTCCCTGAGTGGTTTGGAAAGCTCGGGGGAGGCCAGTGCAGTGGGCGTGCCATTTCGCGATTGTGCGTCGTAATGGGCTGAAAGCTGTCGTATCGGGGATATTCGCCACTGGATGCGCGAATTTTGTGCGTCAGTCAGGGGCGCAGTTGTTGCAAATGCGGCTTTCGCGAGCAAGACCGCAGACCCGCTCCCCAACACTGCTGCAACACGCAGGTTTGGTATTTAAATGCAGGTGCGGGCAGCGGTTGATGCTCAGGCTTGCTGAGTGAGGCACTCGCACAACGCGGTTTGCCAGTCTGGTTGACTGACACCCCAATCGCGCTGCAAGCGACTGCAATCCAGGCGCGAGTTGAGCGGCCGGGCTGCGGGTGTCGGGTAGTCGCTGGACGGGATAGGTAACAGGTCGGCGCAGGGCTTGCCCTGTTGTCGCAATGCTTGGCCGATAGCCTGGGCGAAGCCGAACCAGGAGGTTTCACCTTGAGCGCTCAGGTGATAAGTACCCCAGTTGGCAACGTCGTTCGCCTGCCAGCGTTCAATCAGGGCGAGGGTGCTGTTGGCGATTGTACCGGCCCATGTAGGTGCGCCGATTTGATCGGCGACTACGCGTAACTCCGGTTTCTCTTGCAGCAAACGCTGCATCGTCAGCAGAAAGTTGCGGCCATGAGTTGAATAGACCCAACTGGTACGCAGGATCAGATGCTTACCTTGCACGTCCCTGATGGCCTGTTCGCCGGCCAGTTTGCTCTTGCCGTACACCCCGAGCGGATTTGGCGTGTCGTCCTCGTTGTAAGGTCCGACTTTCGTCCCGTCGAATACATAGTCCGTGGAGTAATGTATCAACGGGATGTCGAGAGCCAGCGCTTCTTCTGCAAGGATGCCGGGAGCTACCGCGTTTATGGCAAAGGCTGATTGCGGCTCGCTTTCTGCCAGATCAACCGCTGTATGGGCCGCGGCGTTAATGATCAGATTGGGCCGGACGTTTTGCACCTGACGGCGAATCTGATCGGGTTGCGCGAGATCGAGCTGATCGCGACCCAATACGATCAGTTCGCCGACAGCCCCCAGCCGCTGCTGTAATTCATGTGAAACCTGACCGTGTCGGCCATTGATGAGTATTTTCACGGGAACAGTCCAGTCTCGTTACCGGGCGAATCGGGCTCGCACAGATTCATTGCTCTTCCCCCGCCAGTTTGGCCAGGTACTGACCATACCCGGTTTTGCCAAAGTACCGGGCGCGCTCCAGCAACTGTTCGCGGTCGATCCAGGCATTTTCATAGGCGATCTCTTCGAGACAGGCGACCTTGAGGCCTTGGCGGTGTTCGATGGTCTGCACGTACTGAGAGGCTTCGAGCAAGCTATCGTGGGTGCCGGTGTCGAGCCAGGCGAAACCTCGACCAAAACGCTCGACCTGCAGATCGCCACGTTGCAGATAGGCATTGTTGACGTCGGTGATTTCCAACTCGCCGCGAGGCGAAGGCTTCACCGCCTTGGCGATCTCGATCACATCGTTGTCGTAGAAATACAGGCCGGTAACGGCATAGCTGGATTTCGGCTTTTTCGGTTTCTCTTCGATCGATAGCGCACGGCCATCTTTGTCGAAATCGATCACGCCGAAGCGCTCGGGGTCTTTGACCCAGTAACCGAACACGGTGGCACCGCAAGTGCGTTTTGCCGCGTTCTGCAATTGTTCGCCAAAGTGCTGGCCATGGAAGATGTTGTCGCCCAGGATCAGGCACACGGGGTCATCGCCAATGAACTCTTCGCCAATCAGAAAAGCCTGGGCCAGACCGTCCGGTGAGGGTTGCTCGGCGAAGCTGAAATTCACCCCGAACTGGCTGCCGTCACCTAGCAGATTGCGATACTGGGGCAGATCCTGCGGGGTGGAGATCAGCAGAATATCCTTGATGCCGGCCAGCATCAGCACCGAGATCGGATAGTAGATCATTGGCTTGTCGTACACCGGCAACAGCTGTTTCGACACTCCAAGCGTAATCGGGTGCAGGCGCGTGCCCGAGCCACCCGCCAAAACGATGCCTTTCATCATGCGAGCAGCTCCTTGGGATTGATGGCGCCAAGGCGTTCGCCCTGATAGCTGCCGTCTTGGACGCGGCGGCACCATTCCATATTGTCCAGATACCATTGAACGGTTTTGCGCAGGCCGGTTTCGAAGGTCTCCTCGGGCACCCAGCCCAGTTCGCGTTCAATCTTGCTGGCGTCGATGGCGTAGCGCAGGTCATGACCAGGGCGATCCTGGACGAACGTGATCAGATCGGCGTAATGCGCAACGCCCTCAGGCTTGTGCGGTGCCAGTTCTTCAAGCAGGGCGCAGATGCCACGCACCACGTCGATGTTCTTTTGTTCGTTGTGCCCACCGATGTTGTAGGTCTCGCCGACGGTGCCGGTGGTCACCACTTTGAGCAGTGCCCGGGCGTGATCTTCGACGAACAGCCAGTCGCGCACTTGCAGGCCATTGCCATACACCGGCAGCGGCTTGCCGGCCAAGGCATTGAGGATGACCAGCGGAATCAGTTTCTCGGGGAAGTGGAACGGCCCGTAATTGTTCGAGCAATTGGTCAGCAGCACCGGCAAGCCATAGGTTCGCTGCCAGGCGCGGACCAGGTGGTCGGACGCAGCCTTGCTGGCGGAGTAGGGCGAGCTCGGCGCGTAGGGCGTCGTTTCCGTAAACAGATCGTCGACACCGTGCAGGTCGCCGTAAACTTCGTCAGTGGAAATGTGATGAAAGCGGAAGGCGCTTTTCTCAGGCTCCGGGAGTTCTTGCCAATAGGCACGGGTGGCTTCGAGCAGGCTGTAGGTGCCGACAATGTTGGTCTGGATGAACTCCGATGGCCCGTCGATGGAACGATCGACGTGGGACTCGGCTGCCAGGTGCATGATCGCGTGAGGCCGGAAACGCGCCAGCACTGCACTGACGGTCGCCTGATCGACAATATCGGCCTGAACGAACTCATAGCGAGTGTCGTTGGCAATGCTGGTCAGCGATTCGAGATTGCCGGCATACGTCAGTTTGTCCAGGTTGAGCACATCATGCTCAGTGTGTTGAATCAGCTCGCGGACAAGGGCCGAGCCTATGAAACCGGCTCCGCCGGTAATAAGGATACGCACGTTGGGCCAGCCTTTTTCAGTAATGCGAATAGCGGTAGCTTGCAGGCGCGAGCGGGGAGGTGCAAGAGTTCTTGACCCCATTCGGTTGCGTCGCGCCAATCGGGCGGGATTATCCATGACTTGCCGCCTTCACTCACTACTCTTGCGAACAATTTAGAGTTCTACCTGCGACACTCCCGGTTTTTCCGCACCGGGAGCTCCTCCCCGCACTCTGTAACCCCGGCGTAAACCCACTCTTTACGCTTTCTTTATGCCTGGCGCGCCCCCTCGATCTCGTTCCTTTACAGCCTCCTTTCCGACAATGACTCCACACGCGGCAATACGCCGTAACACGGAGAACTTCCATGAGCGTTCTGGACGGGGTGTCGCTGCTGCTCGCAGTGGGGCTGTTCATCTATCTGTTGGTTGCGCTGTTGCGCGCGGACCGGAACTAGGAGCGGCTATGCACAGTTATGACTATTGGCTGATCCTCGGGTTTTTCGCCCTGGTATTGGTCCCGGCGCCGTTTCTCGGGCGCTTCTACTACAAGGTGATGGAAGGGCAGCGCACGTGGCTGTCGCCGGTCCTCGGGCCAGTCGAACGTGGCTGTTACCGACTGGCCGGGGTTGACCCGCAAGCCGAACAGAGCTGGCAGAAATACGCCCTGGCCTTGCTTGCCTTCAACCTCGCGGGTTTCCTGCTGTTGTTCACCATCTTGCTGTTCCAGGACCACCTGCCGCTGAATCCGCAGAACCTGCCGGGTCAGGAGTGGACGCTGGCGTTCAACACCGCCGTCAGCTTCATGACCAACACCAACTGGCAGGCCTATAGCGGCGAAGCATCCCTGAGCTACTTGAGCCAGATGGTAGGCCTCACCGTGCAGAACTTCGTCAGCGCCGCCACCGGCCTGGCGGTACTGGTCGCGCTGTGTCGCGGCATCGGCCGCAAGTCCACTCGAACCCTGGGCAACTTCTGGGTCGACATGACCCGCGCCACCCTCTACGGCTTGCTGCCGTTGTGCCTGCTGCTGGCGCTGTACCTGGTCTGGCAGGGCGTGCCGCAAACCTTCGCGCAGTACGTGAATGCGGTGACGATGCAAGGTGTTGACCAAGTGATCCCGCTAGGGCCGGCTGCCAGCCAGATTGCGATCAAGCAACTGGGCACCAACGGTGGCGGTTTCTTTGGCGTGAACTCGGCGCATCCGTTCGAGAACCCGACGGCCTGGAGCAACCTGTTCGAAATGGCCTCGATCATTTTGATCCCCGTCGCGCTGGTGTTCACCTTCGGCCATTACGTGAAGGACCTGCGCCAGAGCCGGGCGATCATCGCCTGCATGTTGGCGTTGTTCCTGATCGGCGGCGCGACCTCGCTATGGGCTGAATGCCAGCCGAACCCGGCCCTGAACAATGTCGCCGTCGAACAGACCGCGCCGCTCGAAGGCAAGGAAGCGCGCTTCGGCACTACCGCCACTGTGTTGTGGTCGGTGACCACCACGGCCGCGTCCAACGGTTCGGTGAACGGCATGCACGACAGCCTCAACCCGCTGAGCGGCATGGTGGCCCTGGTCAACATGATGGTGGGCGAAGTGATCTTCGGCGGCGTCGGTGCCGGGCTTTACGGCATGTTGCTCAACGTGCTGATCGCGGTGTTCCTCGCCGGCCTGATGATCGGTCGTACTCCGGAATACCTTGGCAAGAAACTGCAGGCCAAGGAAGTGCAATTGCTAGTGGTGACCCTGATGGTCATGCCGATTGGCGTACTGGTGCTCGGCGCGATCGCCGCCAGCCTGCCAGGCCCGGTGGCCGCAGTGAGCAACCCTGGGCCTCACGGATTCAGTCAGTTGCTCTACGCCTACACCTCGGCCAGTGCCAACAACGGTTCCGCCTTCGCGGGCCTCGGCGCCAACACACCCTTTCACAACTTGATGCTGGGCCTGGGCATGTTGATCGGTCGCTTCGGCTACATCCTCCCGGTCCTGGCCCTGGCCGGCAGCCTGGCGATGAAGAAAACCGCGCCGATCGGGCAGAACAGCTTCCCGACCCACGGCCCGCTGTTCGTGACCCTGCTGACCGTGACCATTTTGCTGGTGGGTGGCCTGACCTTCCTGCCGACGTTGGCGCTGGGTCCTATCGCTGAACACTTGAGCATGGGCTTCTGAGGAATCAATGATGAATATGCCCGTAACCAAAACCGTCGCCGCCAAAGCGCCGGAACAACCGAAAACCGCGATCTCGGCCTTGTGGCGCCCGGCGCTGGTGCAAGCCTTCGTCAAACTCGACCCACGGCAGTTGCAGCGTGCGCCGGTGATGCTGGTGGTCGAACTGACGGCGATCCTGACCACCGTGTTGTGCTTCATTCCCGACACGGCGGTGCCGACTTTCGTCGCCGCGCAAATCGCGGTGTGGCTGTGGTTCACCGTCCTGTTCGCCAACTTCGCCGAAGCCCTGGCCGAAGGTCGCGGCAAGGCCCGCGCCGACAGCCTCAAGGCCGGTAGCGAAGGCCTCAGCGCCCGGCGCAAGACCAGCAACGGCAGCTTTCAGGTGGTGCCAGCCGCCAACCTGCGCAAAGGCGATGTGGTGCGCGTCGAAGCGGGGGAGATGATCCCCGGTGACGGCGAGGTGATCGAAGGCATCGCGGCGGTCAACGAAGCGGCGATTACCGGTGAGTCGGCGCCGGTGATTCGCGAGTCCGGTGGCGACCGCTCGGCCGTTACCGGCAACACACGGCTGGTGTCGGACTGGCTGCTGGTGAAGATCACCGCCAACCCCGGCGAGTCGACCCTGGACCGCATGATCGCCCTGGTCGAAGGCGCCAAACGCCAGAAAACCCCGAACGAAGTGGCGCTCGATATCCTGCTGATCGGCCTGACCCTGATCTTCCTGCTGGTCGTGGTGACCCTGCAACCGTTCGCCCACTTCGCCAGTGGCAGCCTGCCGCTGGTGTTCCTGGTGGCGCTGTTGGTCACATTGATTCCGACCACCATCGGCGGTTTGCTCTCGGCCATCGGTATCGCCGGGATGGATCGGCTGGTACGTCTGAACGTGATCGCCAAGTCCGGTCGTGCGGTGGAAGCAGCGGGGGACGTGCACGTCCTGCTGCTGGACAAGACCGGCACCATCACCTTCGGTAACCGTCGTTGCTCGGCGGTGTACGCCGCGCCTGGCGTGACAGCCAGGGAGCTGGCCGAAGGCGCATTGCTGGCTTCGCTGGCCGACGACACTGCGGAAGGCAAGTCGATCGTCGAGTACCTGCGCGGCACTCATCCGCAACCGGAACCATCCGCTGACGTGCTGACAGCCGTGCCATTCAGTGCCGAAACCCGCTTGTCTGGTGTCGACTATCAAGGGCGCGTGTACCGCAAAGGTGCGGTGGATTCGTTGCTGGCGTTCGTGGGCCTCAAACGTGCGGACCTGGCACCGGCCTTGTCCCGTGAAATCGACAAGATCGCCCAAAGCGGTGGCACCCCGTTGTTGGTGTGTGCCGACGGCAAGTTGCTCGGGGCGATCCACCTCAAGGACGTGGTCAAGCCCGGTATCCGCGAGCGTTTCGCCGAGTTGCGCAAACTGGGGATCCGCACCGTCATGGTTACCGGCGACAACCCGTTGACCGCTGCTGCCATCGCCGCTGAGGCAGGTGTGGACGATGTGCTGGCGGAAGCCACGCCGGAGAAAAAACTGGCGCGTATTCGTCATGAGCAAAACGACGGTCGTCTGGTCGCCATGTGCGGCGACGGCGCCAACGACGCCCCGGCCCTGGCCCAGGCGGACGTCGGCATGGCGATGAATGACGGCACGCAAGCGGCCCGTGAAGCGGCCAACATGGTCGACCTCGACAGCGACCCGACCAAGCTGCTGGACGTGGTGCAAATCGGCAAGGAGTTGCTGGTTACCCGCGGTGCGCTGACGACCTTTTCCATCGCCAACGACGTGGCCAAGTACTTCGCAATCCTGCCGGCGCTGTTCGCCGCGATCTACCCGCAACTGGGCGTACTCAACGTGATGCACCTGAGCAGCCCGCAGAGCGCGATTCTCTCGGCGATCGTGTTCAACGCCCTGATCATTGTGGTGCTGATTCCGCTGGCGCTGCGCGGAGTGCGGGTTCACGCGGCAAGTGCGGCGGCGTTGCTGCGGCGCAATCTGCTGATCTACGGCCTGGGCGGGATCCTGGTGCCGTTCGTGGGCATCAAGGCGATCGACATGCTGTTGACGGCGTTGCATTGGGTTTGATGGCCGGTGCTGGTTTTTGTGGCGAGGGAGCTTGCTCCCGCTGGGCTGCGTAGCAGCCCCAACCCAACCGCCACGTTTTTTCAGGCACACCGCAGTCATTGGTCAGGCGGCTGCTTCGCACCCGAACGGGAGCAAGCTCCCTCGCCACAAGTGATGGGTGTGTCCGTGAGTGATGAGTACTCTCTGAATTCGAGGATTTTGCAATGTCCACATTGATACGCCCGGCCCTGAGCCTGCTGGTCCTGATGACGCTGATCACCGGCGTTGCTTATCCACTGGTGGTCACCGGCGTGGCCCAGGTCGCGTTCCCGGATCAGGCCAACGGCAGCCTGGTGCGGGATACCGAGGGCAAGGTCCGCGGTTCCTCGCTGATCGCCCAGGATTTCGTCGGCGACGCCTGGTTCCACCCGCGCCCTTCGGCCGGTGCCTTTGCCACCGTGTCGAGCAGCGCCAGCAACCTGTCGCCAAGCAACCCGGCGTTGGCGACGCGGGTGATCGACGAGGCCAGCAAACTGCTGGTGCCTGGCCAAGGACCGGTGCCCCTGGCGCTGGTCACTACCTCCGGCAGCGGTCTCGATCCGCACTTGCCACCAGCGGCGATTGCCTATCAACTGGCGCGTGTCGCAACGGCGCGCAACCTGCCGGTCGCGACACTGCAGCAACTGTTGGACGCCCACATCGAGCAACCACTGATAGGCCCGCCGGTGGTCAATGTGCTTGAGTTGAATCGGGCGCTGGAAAACCTGTAGATCAAAAGATCGCAGGCTTCGCCAGCTCCTACAGGATGTACGCCATCTGGTGTAGGAGCTGCCGCAGGCTGCGATCTTTTAATGCCACTCCCAAATATCAAGTCAAACAAGGCAATGAAAATGAGCAACTCCGGCCGCGCCGACGCGCTGTTAGCAGACCTGTCCCGCGATGGCCGTGGCCGTCTCAAGGTGTTTCTCGGCGCCGCGCCGGGTGTCGGCAAGACCTATGCCATGCTGCAAGCGGCCCACACCCAGCTGCGCCAAGGGGTGAAGGTCGTCGCCGGCGTCGTCGAAACCCACGGCAGGGCCGAAACCGAAGCATTGCTCGGCGGCTTGTCGCAGCAGCCGTTGGTACGTTCCGAGTACCGTGGCGTGTTGCTCGAAGAAATGGACCTCGACGGACTGCTCGTCGCTAAACCGAAGCTGGTGCTGGTCGACGAACTGGCGCACACCAACGCTCCGGGCAGCCGTCACGAAAAACGCTGGCAGGACATTCAGGAACTGCTCGCCGCTGGCATTGACGTGTACACCACGGTCAACGTCCAGCACCTGGAAAGCCTCAACGACCAGGTGCGCGGCATCACTGGCGTGCAGGTCCGTGAAACCCTGCCGGACTGGGTGTTGCAGGAAGCCTACGAACTGCTGCTGATCGACTTGCCGCCACGGGAACTGCTGGAGCGCCTGCGCGATGGCAAAGTCTACGTGCCGGAGCAGGCGCGGGCGGCCATCGACGCGTTCTTTTCCCAGACCAACCTCACGGCCCTGCGCGAACTGGCGATGCAAACCGCGGCGGCTCAGGTCGATAACGATCTGGCCCAAGGATATCGTCAGTTGGGGCAAGCAGCGCCGGCCGTGCGCGGGCGTTTGCTGGTGGGGGTCGACGGCGATGCCCAGGCCGAGCGCCTGGTGCGCCATGCCAGTCGCGTGGCCCAGCGGCGGCATCTGCCCTGGAGCCTGGTGCACGTGGACAACGGCAGCGTGCGTGACGAGCAGTCACGCCTGCGCCTGCAGAGCGCCCAGCAACTGGCCGAGCGCCTGGGCGGTGAAGTGGTGTTGCTGCGCGCCGGTGAAGTGGCGAAAACCCTGATCCAGCATGCCGCCGAACGTCGCGCCAGCCTGGTGCTGGTCGGCCAGTCCCGACCGCGTTTGCGCCGACGTCTGTTCGGTGGCGGGCTGGCGGCGCGGCTGCTGCGTAATGCACGCGGACTGGAAATCAACGTTCTCGACAGCGATCACCAACAGCTTCAACCCCATCAGCGGTCGATGCATTCGCTGGTCTGGTTCGACTACGCATTGGCCGTGGTCGCGACGGTTCTGGCCAGCGCCCTGGCCTGGGCCGTGGCGAGCGTGCTGCCATTGCCGAACATCTCCCTGGTGTTTCTTGCGGCGGTGTTGCTGGTGGCGGTGCGCAGCAGCCTCGGGCCGGCGCTGGCCTGTGCGGCGCTGTCGTTCCTGACCTATGACTTTCTGTTCATTCCACCGAATTTCTCTTTCAGAATCCAGCGCGAAGAAGACGTGCTGACTCTGCTGTTCTTCCTGCTGATGGCGGCCCTCACCGGCAACCTCGCGGCGCGTCAACGCAGGCAATTGCAGGCATTGCGCGATACCCAGGAAGAGACCACCGAACTGCTCGACCTGTCACGCAAACTCACCGCCGCCACCGACCGCCAGGCCGTGGTCAGCGCGGCTGCCCAGCACCTCAATGGTTGGAGCGATGTGCAACTGTGCCTGCTCAATCGTGACGGGCAACACGGCTGGAAAGTCGAAACCGGTGGCCCCCTGGAGTTCAGCGAAGCCGAACGCGCCGCCGCCGATTGGGCCTGGCAGCACGATCAACCCGCGGGTGCCGGCACCGGTACTTTGCCGTTCGGCCGCTGGTGGTGGTGGCCATTGTCGGTGGAGGACGGTCCGCTCGCGTTGCTTGGCGTGTGCGCCAGGGAGGGTCAGACCCTGAGCGGCCAGCGCCGACGCTTGTTGACCGCACTGAGCCAGCCGCTGGCCCAGGCTCTGGCCCGGGCGCAACTGGCCGATGATCTGGAAGCTGCGCGGCTGCACGGCGAAACCGAGCAACTACGCAGCGCCTTGCTGGCGTCGGTGTCCCACGATTTGCGCACTCCGCTGACGTCCATGCGCGGCAGTATCGATAGCCTGCTGGCCCTGGGTGAAGCGATCCCGCTGGAGGATCGACGCGAATTGCTCGAAGGCACCCGCGATGAAGCCGAGCGCCTCGACCGCTACATTCAAAACCTGCTCGACATGACCCGCCTCGGCCACGGTGCCTTGAAGCTGGCGCGGGACTGGGTGTCGCCGGCGGACATCGTCGGCAGTGCGCTCAATCGCCTGCGGGCAGTCCTTGCGCCGTTGCAGGTCAGCACCGACGTGCCGGCCGAGTTACCGTTGCTGTACGTGCACGCCGCGCTGATCGAGCAGGCACTGATCAACGTGATGGAAAACGCCGCGCGGTTTTCGCCACCCCACGGGCGTTTGCAATTGCGCGCAGGGGCCGATGACAGTGAGCTGTTTTTCTCGGTCAGCGATGAGGGACCGGGGATTCCGGAAGAGGAACGGGCGAAGATTTTCGATATGTTCTATACCGCGGCGCGGGGTGATCGTGGCGGGCAGGGTACCGGGCTGGGGCTGGCGATTTGTCAGGGCATGGTCGGTGCCCATGGCGGGCGTATCAGCGTCGCCGACGGCATCGAGGGGCGCGGCACCTGCATCACGTTGCACCTGCCGCTACAGGCTCAGCCGGGATACGAAAGTGAAGCCTGATCGCGCTTGCGCTACTCTCTTGCCACTTCTTTGTGTTGATGTGAATTCATGAGCCAGACCTCGACCATTTTGGTCATTGACGACGAACCGCAGATCCGCAAGTTCCTGCGCATCAGCCTCGCTTCCCAGGGCTACAAAGTGCTGGAGGCGGGTACCGGCAGTGAAGGATTGGCGCAAGCTGCGTTGAACAAACCGGACTTGCTGGTGCTCGACCTCGGCTTGCCGGACATGGACGGCCAACAGGTATTGCGCGACTTTCGCGAGTGGTCGACGGTGCCGGTGCTGGTGCTCTCCGTGCGCGCCGGTGAAGGACAGAAAGTCGAGGCCCTGGATGGCGGCGCCAATGACTACGTGACCAAGCCGTTCGGCATCCAGGAGTTCCTGGCGAGGATCCGTGCATTATTGCGCCAGGCGCCCGCAGGCGAGGCGCAACAAGCGGCGCTGACCTTCGGTCCGTTGACGGTCGACCTGGCGTATCGCCGGGTGCTGCTCGACGATGTCGAAGTCGCGCTGACCCGCAAGGAGTACGCCGTGCTGGCGCAACTGGCGCGGCATCCCGGGCGGGTGATCACCCAGCAGCAATTGCTCAAGGACATCTGGGGACCGACCCACACCGAAGACACTCACTACCTGCGCATCGTAGTCGGGCACTTGCGCCAGAAACTGGCGGATGATCCGACCCAACCCAGGTTCATCGTCACTGAGGCAGGGGTGGGGTATCGGTTGTTGAGTGAATAGTTTTGAAATCTTGTGGTGACTGATCTGGCCCCATCGCGAGCAGGCTCGCGATGGGGCCCTAACATTCACCCGAGAGTTTTCAGGCGCTCAGTTTTGCTCATTCTCATACCGGTCCAGCGTATCCCGCGCAATCTCGCGTCCCAGCGCGATCAACTCCGGCGCCTTGTAGAACTCGAAAAACCGGCACACGCGCTTGGGCACGTTGATCAGGATGTCCGGCGGATACCCGGCAATCTTGTACTGCGCCAGCGACGTCTGCATCACCTCGAAACTCTGGTTGATCAAATCCAGCAAGGACGCCGGCCCGACGTTGTCGATGATGAACGAACCGGTGGCGGAGCGGGGCGCGCCACTGGCTTGCGGAGCCGCCGCCGGTTGCTGCGCTTCTGGCTCGGCGGATTCGATCCACGGATTGAGGTTCGCGCCTTCGGCCCTCAGGGCTTCCTGCTCGAGGATCAACAATTGCTCGGCCTGTTTGCGGCGGAACGGCATCTTCGAGCCCAGGGAGTTGATCAGGCTGTCGAAGCGGGTCTTGAAGGCGGCGGGACGCTGGATGACCGGCAATTGATAGTGGCGCTGGTTGGTGGAGTTGAGGTTGACTGCAATGATCAAGTCGCAATGGCTCGACACCACCGGCACGATCGGCAGTGGGTTGAGAATGCCGCCATCGACCAGCATGCGGTTGCCCTGCATCACCGGGGTAAACAGGCTGGGAATCGCGGCCGAGGCGCGCATGGCCTGATGCAGGCAACCTTCCTGGAACCAGATTTCCTGCTGGTTGGTCAGGTCGGCGGCAACAGCGGTGTAGGGGATGCGCAAATCTTCGATGTTGATCTCGCCGACGATTTTGCGGATCTGCCCGAAGACTTTCTCGCCTCGAATCGCCCCCAGACGAAAACTGACGTCCACCAGGCGCAACACGTCGAGATAGTCCAGGCTCTCGATCCAGTCGCGGTAATCATTGAGTTTGCCGGCGGCGTAGATCCCACCCACCACCGCGCCCATGGAGCATCCGGCGATACAGGCAATGTCATAGCCGCGCCGTTCGATCTCTTCAATGACCCCGATATGTGCATAACCCCGGGCTCCACCCGAGCCCAATACCAGTGCGACGCGCTTTTTCATGGATCGCCCTCGTTTGAATGGTTCAACAATGCACCCATCGAGGGGCATGCTTCAATCGTCATGGTCGTTTGATGGCGAAAGAGCGTCGTATTTTCGACACTCCATGGCGGCACATGGTTATTCTCGTCAGCGCTATAGTTTGCACAGCGGACCAACGGCACTTTTCAGGTGCCACAGCGTCTTACCTGCACGACTGTTGACCTATTCTTGAGGAGTGAATGATGAAAGCCTGGATCTGCGTGCCATTGATTGCCCTGGCGCTCGCCGGTTGTGCCGGCAAAACCGCTTATCGCGACAGTTGCGGTAGTAACCTGGATGCGGCATGGCATGAACTGGACCTGGCCAAAGCCGAAGGTTTCGCCGGGACCGTCAGCTACTCCAAGGCCCTGTCGTTGTTGACCGCAGCCAAGACCCAGCAGCAATTCGAGGGGTTCGAAGGCTGCACCACCAAAGCCGAGAAGGCCCGTTTCTATATTCGTGAATCGCGCGCGGGGCGTTAAAAGCGAAAAGCGGTTACAAGCTCTAAGCTGCAAGCTGCAAGACCCTTCGAGCTTGCAGCCTGGCGCTGTTTACGGAGTAAACCCCCATGATCGATCGGTTGGTGGCTCAGGTTCTGGGCCTGGAAGTTCGTCTGCTGGCCTGTCAGGCCCGCTTGAAAGAGCGTACAGACCCTGAAGCGTTACACGATCTGCGCACAACCATGCGTCGGTTGCGCAGCCTGTTGCGACCCTTGCGCGGGCAGCCCGGTGTCGAGCAACTGGAAGCGGCCGCCTCCCGGGTGGGCGACCTGACCACGCCATTACGTGATCGCGAAGTGCTGGCGGCGTACCTGCTCCAGCACCATCAACCCCAAGCCGCACAGTGGCGCATGGCGCAAATGGCCGAGGCCTATCCGGCTGTGGCGGCCAGTCCCGAGCTCGCGCAAATGCTGATCGTCCTCGATGCGTTTCCGCGTTTTCTGCGTGCCGCCCAGCGCCAGGGATTGCTCAAGGGCCTGCGCAAGCGCATCGAAAAACGCTTGGGCAAGCAATGGAAAAAACTCGACGAGGCACTGCACGATCCGACTCATAACCGTCATCGGCTGCGCCTGCTGATCAAGCGCGTGCGCTATGGCATCGACGCTTACCCCGAGCTGGACCGTTTGCCGAAAGCGGCCATGCCCCGATTGAAATCGTCCCAGGGCGCGTTGGGCGACTGGCACGATTGCGTGCAATGGCTGGCCATGGCTGAACGGGAAGCGGATTTGCAGCCCTGTGTTGCCGTGTGGCAAGCCACCATGGCCGAGGCTGAAAGCCGTGCGGACCGGGTGCTGGAAAAGCTCAGTCGCGATTGCTTCAAATCCTGAATCCCCAGCGGACACACACTGTAGGAGCGAGCTTGCTCGCGAATGCGGTTCATCATTCAGCTCTGTTGTTGACTGATCGAACGCTTTCGCGAGCAAGCTGGCTCCTACAGGGGGGGCGGCGAGCGTTGCGCGACTTATCTGTCAGTCAATTTGGCCGGAATAGGCGATGTATGAGCTTCGCCAGATGGTTAATATCCCTTCATCTTTTTCCGAACCCAGAGGTTTTCATGCGTTTTTCCGAACTGCTCGACGCTGTCCGCAGCCAGCCGCTGGCGCTGTCTATCCCGGCCTCCTGGGCCCAGGGGCGAGCCAGTTTCGGTGGCCTGGTGGCGGCTTTGCAGTACGAAGCCATGCGTGCCCGGGTTCCGGCGGATCGGCCGGTACGTTCGCTGGCAATCACCTTCGTCGGCCCGGTTGAGCCCGAGGTGCCGGTCAGTTTTGAAGTCGATGTGCTGCGCGAAGGCAAGGCCGTCAGCCAAGTGTTGGGCCGGGTGATGCAGAAGGGCCAGGTGGTGACGTTGGTCCAGGGCAGCTTTGGTGCCTCGCGCCCCTCGGAAGTGGCGGTGGCCGCTGAACCGGCACCGGAAATGAAGCACTGGGACGAATGCCAGGAATTGCCTTTTGTCGAAGGCGTGATCCCGGAGTTCATGCGGCACCTGGCGATGCGCTGGAGTGTCGGTGGGTTGCCGTTCAGCGGTAGCACATCCCGGCAAATGGGTGGCTGGGTACGCTTGCGCGGCGACGTGAAGGAAGAGGCCATCGGCGAGGCGCATATTCTGGCGCTGGTGGACGCCTGGCCGCCGGCCCTGATGCCGTTTTTGAAGAAACCGGCAATGGGCAGCACCCTGACCTGGACTATCGAGTTCGTGCAGCCGCTGCTGGAACTGAACACCCTGGACTGGTGCAAATACCTCGTCGAAACCGAATACGCCGCAGACGGCTACGGGCATGCCGCCGCAAAAATGTGGAGCGCGGATGGCCGGTTGATCGCCATGAGCCGGCAGACGGTGACGGTGTTCGCCTGATCAGTGACGGCGATGGCGCTCACGCCAGGCGCGCCACCATCCACCGCTGAGGAAGAACCGTGGAAACGTCAGGAACTGCTCGACCAACAGACGCGATAGCGCATCCTTGCGATCACTGAAGGGTTCGGCGGCTTGGGTCTCCAGGCTGTGGCCGTGGCGTTGCAAGGCCAGCGCCGCAATCACACCGATCACACCGATGGCGATATTTGCCAGGCTCAGGCTGAACACCCCGGACACAATCAGCAGAAATGCCACGATGAACAGCGGCACCGCGATCAGGTGCAGCACCAGATTGGTCGGGTGCTGATGATTGTTCGGGTACGCTCGCCATTGCCAGGCGGGAAGGTTGGGGTGACGTTTGCCCATGATGCCGATCCTCGATCCATGTTGAATACATGTAGGAAGAATAGGCCTGGTCCATGCTGGCGGCGAATCAAGGCTGGCTATTGGCTTGATAGGTGTCATGGTCTGGATTGATGTTGCCGGTTCCGGCCTCATCGCGGGCAAGCCCGCTCCCACATTCGTCCGCATTCTAATGAAAGAACTCGGTCACCTGTGGGAGCGGGCTTGCTCGCGATGAGGCCCTCAAAGTTTGAGCTGACCTATGGCCTTGCTCAGTTCCCCGGCCAATGCCGCCAGCTCATTGCTGGTGGTCGCCGACGTCACCGTCTGCTGCACCGTGTTCTCGGTCACGTCACGGATACTCACCACCGCCCGGTTCATCTCTTCCGCCACCTGGCTCTGCTGCTCGGCCGCCACCGCGATCTGCGTGTTGCTTTCACGCATCTGCGCCACTGCGCCGGTGATCTCGGCCAATGCCGCGCCGGCCTCTTGCGCCTGTTGTACGCAGTCGTCGGCCTTGAACGAACTCTCTTGCATGAAATCCACGGCGTCCCGCGTGCCGGCCTGCAACGCCGAGACCATGAGGGTGATCTCATCCGTCGAGGCCTGCACGCGTTTAGCGAGGTTGCGTACTTCATCGGCGACCACCGCGAAGCCGCGACCCATTTCGCCGGCTCGGGCCGCTTCGATGGCGGCGTTCAGCGCCAGCAGGTTGGTCTGCTCGGCGATGCTGTGAATCACGTTGACCACGCCGTTGATCTTCTGGCTGTCCTCGGCCAGGCGTTGAATCATCTCGGCGGTCTGCTGGACGCCGGTGGACAGTCCGGCAATCGAGCGCTGCACCCGTGTCACGACCTCCTGCCCGCTGCCGGCCAGGGTATTGGCCGATTGCGAAAGGTCACGGGTGGCACCCGCGTGTTGGGCGATGTGATACACAGTGGCAGTCATTTCATTGATCGCCGTGGCGGCCTGATCGGTTTCGCTTTGCTGGCCCAGCATGCCGTGGCGCACTTCATTCATGCTGGCCGCCAACCGCGCGGCGCCGACGTCCAGCTGCCGGGCTGTACTGGCGACGGTGTTGACCACCCGTTGATAACCGGCCTGCATGGCGTTGAAGGCGTTGGCCATTTGCCCGACTTCGTCGCTGCAAGCCAATGGCACGCGGGCCGACAGGTCGCCGGTTTTCTCCACGTGCAACATGACGTCTTTCAAGGTGTTGAGCTGGCTGAGCAGGAAGCGGATCAATAACTGTGATGCGCCGAGCATTGCCAGCATCAGGATGAACACCGCCATCGCGTAGTTGGCAAAGCGCTCGCTGAACACCTGGCTCAGACTTGGGCCGTGGGCAATCACGGCGACCTGCTGGCCGTCGGCACGGGTAAACACTTCGGCACCCATCAACGGATTGTCACCGAACAGCGGCATCACGTTGATCTCGACCCAACCGTTTGCATTGATGAGCTCCACAATGGGTTGTTCATTCAGCGACGGCGCCTGTCCGCGATTGAACGTCAGCAGGTTGTCGGCGTGGGGCAGCGGTTGCCCGGCAGGCCAGGCTTCGAGCAATCGCGCCTGGGCCTGGGCCGAAGCCTGGGCGGCGTGACTGCGGGCCTGCTGTTCGAGCTGTACCGCGTACAGCACCAGCAACAGGGTGGTGACGAAAGCGACAGCGTTGACCGCCCAGAATTTGTATTTCAGCGAGATATTGCTAAGCCAGGCACCCATGGAGGTCTTCTCTGATAGCGGAAACAGTTTTGGCAAGGTGCCATTATTGTGCCGCTACTCAGGTGGCTGATTCTTGATGCAGATCAACTTCAAGCCTGTGGGATTTATGGTGATCAGGAGATCAATGGCAGCCCATAGAACGCCCGCGCACAGGCGGTCGTGTGCGCCGCCAGATCTTCCTGGCTTTCCCCGCGATGCAGTGCCACTTCGCGCAGTACTTCGGTCAGGTATGCCGGCTCGTTTCGCCCGTTTTTCGGTTTGGGGCGCAGGCTGCGCGGCAGCAAATACGGTGCATCGCTTTCGAGCATCAGGCGCCCGCGCTTGATCTCCTTGACCAGTGGATGCAAATGCGTGCCCCGGCGCTCGTCGCAGATCCAGCCGGTAATGCCAATGTGCAGGTCGAGGTCGAGGTAGCTGAACAGTGCCTTCTGCTCCCCGGTGAAGCAGTGCACTACGGCGGCCGGCAGTCGGTCGCGGAAGTCGCGCAGGATTTCCAGCAATCGCTGGCTGGCGTCGCGTTCGTGCAGAAACACCGGCAACTGCAATTCGACGGCCATGGCCAGATGTTCTTCGAGGACTTTCTCCTGCTGCGGACGCGGCGAGAAATCACGGTTGAAATCCAGCCCGCATTCACCCACGGCCACCACATTCGGCTCCATGAGCAAGCTGCGCAAACGTCGGGTGCTGTCGGCGTTCCAGTCGCTGGCGCAATGAGGGTGAATACCGGCGGTGGCGAACAGGCGCTGGGCGCTTTCGTCCAGTTGCTGGCACAGCTCAAGGGCCTGTTCACTGCCCTCGACACTGGTGCCGGTCAGCACCAGTTGGCACACGCCGGCCGCGTAGGCGCGGTCGAGTACGGCCCGGTGTTTGTCGGCAAAACTGGCGTTGGTCAGGTTGACGCCGATATCGATGAGTTGCATGGTGCTACCTCGGCCCAAAGGCCGGAAAGCATATCAGAGCCGTGGATTTATAAGAAAAGCCAAGAACTACAACGGGTTAACGCTGTCTCTTGAGCCGCGGACCAGGCTGGGTTGGTAGTTTTGCCATCATTGTGCCAGTCTTTCGCACTTTGCCAGCGCCTTGGGCGCTCTGTTTTTGTCGCCGCGCTTGATGGTTTTCGTCATTGAAGCGGGCCTCATATTCTTTCCGGAGAGTGGATGATTCGTCCCTCGGTTTTGCTACTGCTGTGTTGTTCGCTGCTACTGCCGATGTCGGCGGTCGCGCGTCTGCCCGGGCCGCTGCAAGCCGTACCGGCCAGCAAGGTGCGCGACCTTGCGGAAATTCGCAGCAGTCGTGTGCTGCGGGTGTTGGTCAACCAGAGCCGCAACAGTTCCGGCGAAGTCCAGGGGCAGGCGATCGGGGTCGAATACCATCGCCTGAGAGCGTTCGAGCAGTATCTCAACGGCCACGCCCGTGACGGTCAGGAAATCACCCTCAAGATCATTCCCAAGGCCAAGGATCAACTGCTCGGCGCATTGCAGCGCGGGGAGGGCGATCTGGTGGCGCCAGGCGAGTTGCTCGATCTGCAACCGGGCTTCGCCGTCAGCACCAGTGAGCCGATTGCCAGCAACATCCCGTTGGTCCTGGTGGGCATCAAAGGCGAACGCCGCTACACCAAGCTTGAACAGCTTTCCGGCAAGACCCTGGCGTTACCCGCCGGCAGCGCTGCCGGGGATGCCGTCAGCCAGATCAATCAAAAGCTCGCCCTGCACAAACTGCCACCGGTCACAATCGAATGGGTCGATCCGACCCTTGCCGTCGAGGATGTGCTGGAGATGGTGCAGGGCGGGATCTTCCATCTGACCATCGTCGAGCAGCCGATCGCCGAACGCTGGGGCAAGATCCTGCCCAAACTGCGTTTCGACAAGCAGGTACTTGTCAGCGAGCCGGGAGAAGAGTTCTGGTTCGTGCGCCGTGATGCCTCGATGCTGCGGGCCAGCATTGATCGCTTCCTCACCGTCTACAAAAAACCATCGGATCAGGACGCCGCGTTCCTGCGGATCTATCGTCGTCTCTATCAAGTGCACTATCCGCTGGCCAAGGCGGACCGGCAGCGCCTGGAAAAGCTTCGCCCGGTGCTGCAGAAGCACGCCGATGCCCAAGGCATGGATTGGTTGAACCTGGCGGCGCTGGCCTTCAAGGAGTCAGCCCTGCAACCCGCCGCTCGCAGTGGCGGTGGCCCGACCGGTCTGATGCAGATCACGCCTTCTGCGGCGCAGCGGGTGGGGGTCAACAATATCCAGGACCTTGATGGCAATGTGCAGGCCGGGGCCAAGTACCTGGCGATGATCCGGCGCAAATTTTTTGCCAGCCCCAAGCTCAACGAGCGCGAACGCATGGCCTTCGTGCTGGCGGCCTACAACATCGGGCCGGAGCGGGTCCAGGGCATGCGCGCCGAAGCCCGGCGGCGAGGCTTGAATCCCAACCAGTGGTTCTTCCAGGTCGAACGCGTGGCCATGGAGCAAGTGGGTATGGGGCCTGTCAGCTATGTTAATAGCGTGAACAAGTATTACTTGGCGTTCGACCGGGAGCGCGAGTCGTTGGAGCCCCAGGAGCAAAAAGTTGCCTCACGAAAATGATCAACTAATCTGATTGTTATGGCGGGGTTTTTGCGCTTTTAACATGTGAATTACTGATTAATATAGCGGCCAACCAACACACACTTACAAGGAATGAATCAGCATGAGCACTCTGATCAACAAGGTACTGTCTACCCGCGCTGGCTACGGCCTGACGGTTCTGCGCATCGTGGTCGGCATTATTTCCGCCGCTCACGGCTCGCAGAAACTCTTCGGGGCATTCGGTGGCTATGGTCTGGCTGGAACCGCGCAGTACATGGAAAGCCTCGGACTGACGCCGGGTTACCTGATGGCGACACTGGCGGGCGGCATCGAATTCTTCGCCGGCCTGGCCCTGATCATCGGCTTGCTGGTTCGCCCGGCCGCGCTTGGCCTGGCCTTCCTGTTGCTGGTGGCGATTTTCTCGGTGCACATCAGCAACGGACTGTTCATGGCCAACAACGGTTATGAATTCGCCCTGGCCTTGCTCGGTGGCAGTATCGCGGTATTGATCGAAGGTGCGGGCAAACTCTCAGCGGACCGCGCCATCGCCGGTTGACCGCTCTGGTTCAACGAAAAGGCCCGCATTGTGCGGGCCTTTTTTGTTGGTGCGCCAGGCATGGCGCGTTGCGCGTAAGCGCAACCAGCTTGGCTGTGGTGGCCACGCTGGTGACTTGGAGGTGAAAGTCCTCTACACACCCGGCAAGGGGAAGTGTTAGCCAGAGGCAAGGGTGTCGCGGGTGACTGCGAATCTGAAGGAAGCCCGAGGCAAAATGCTGGCCTGACGAACAGGAAGCGGATAGAGGCGGCGCAGCGGGGTAAGAAGGCCAATATCTTCAAAGCCCGATACTTGCACGGAACGCTGCGACGTAGATCCGACAGGCATAAGCAGGAAGGTCGCGCGAATTACCCTGGGAGATCTGTTTAGCCTGCCATGTGCTACCGGCGTCGCGAGATGACGGGATGGGCGACAGAAGTCAGCAGAGGCCGTAGTAGTTGCTCGAAACCGGAGTAATGAAGGGCTGAACCTGCCATGAGTGGATAGTCGGGTGTGATCTCTGTTGGAGCGTAAAGCAGAAACTCCGCGTAGCGGAGGTCAAGACCATTAGGAGGTAGGAGCCGGAAGCTCCGAGGGCCGGTCTGGGCGCTTAGATACCGCAGGCGACACATCAACGGAACCAAGCTCGCTGACGTTGTTTGTCAGTAGGCAGGAACCGCCGTATACGGAACCGTACGTACGGTGGTGTGAGAGGACGGCGGGGGCAACCCCGCCTCCTACTCGATCGCGTCATTCTTGACACTGTCCAGTCAGCTTCTCTAGGATGTTGCTCATGCGCCGATTTAAACAGCTACTTGCGGGGCGCCAGGTGACTCATCCAGTTACCGATAGAAGCCAGAACAGGCTTCGAAATACCGCTAAAGCGCTGGTTCGGTGTTGCCTCTCACCTGCCATGCAGACTTTTGAGGCAGAGACACGACACAATGAATGCACTAAATGCTGTTGTACGTCCCGCGCCGATCACGGCACACCTGACCCAGCGCAATCCAAAAATCCTGCTTGGTGGCAAACATCAGCCGACGCTCTTGCGTTATCTCGATGGTTGGCCACGTCGTACCGGTGGTCCCGCTGCCTTCCTGATCCAGTTTGTCGAAGACGGTGAGTCGCTCGCTCGTTTTGCCGACGACAGTTTCGATCTGGCAGTGATTCAGTCCCCCAGCCTCGAAGATGCGCCTGAAGTGATCCGGCAACTGACCCGCGTTGCCCGGCAAGGACTGATTACCCGGCGTTAAAGCTCACGGGTAGTCGATCGCCACAATGTACACACACTGTTCACCGGTCGGCGTCTGGACCCGGACTTCGGCGTCCAGTGCCTTGCCGATCAGTGCGCGGGCCAAGGGCGAGTCGATGCTGATCAGGCCCTGTTTGAGGTCCAGTTCATCCGGCCCGACAATGCGGTAGCGCGACTCTTTGCCATCCTCGTCTTCGATCGTGACCCAGGCGCCGAAATAGACCTTGTTCGGATCGCTGGGTTTTTCGCTGACAACCTTGAGCGCTTCCAGGCGTTTGGTGAGAAAACGCACGCGGCTGTCGATCTCTCGCAGCATCTTTTTGCCGTAGGTGTATTCGGCGTTCTCCGAGCGATCACCCTGGGCCGCGGCTTCGCTGACAGCCTGGGTAACCTGGGGCCGACGTACATGCCACAGCTCATGGAACTCGGCGCGCATCCGCGCTTCACCCTCGGGGGTGATCAGCGCGGTGCCAGCGGTGCGGGGAGGGCGGTAACGGCTCATGACAGCTTCTTGTGGTGAGGATGGCAGGAGTCTATCAACCCTCGCGCAGGACTGTCAGCGGGCTGGCGTTCAATGCCCGACGGGTGCCGAACACACCGGCACCACCGATCAGCACTGCGCCCAGCAATGGCAGCAACAATAGCCATGGATGTGGATGCCACGGCAGGTCAAAGGCGTAGCGGTAGAGCACCCAACTCACCAATTCCGAACCCAGCGCCGCCAGCAAGCCACTGACTGCGCCCAGCAAACCGAACTCGATACGTCGAGCCTTGACCAGCAATTGCCGCTCCGCCCCCAGCGCACGCAGCAACGCACCCTGGCGAATGCGTTCATCCAGCGTCGCTTGCAGACCGGAGAACAGCACCGCCATGCCCGCCGCCAACACGAACAACAACACGTACTCCACCGCCAGGGTCACCTGGGCGAGGATGCTGCGCAGTTGCTCCAGCAAGGCTTCGACCTGCAGGATCGTCACCGCCGGGAAGGCGCGGGACAGGTCGACAATCTGTTGGTCGTGACCTGATGCCAGATAGAAACTGGTCAGGTAGGTCGCTGGCAGATCCTTGAGGGTGCCGGGCTGGAAGATCATGAAGAAGTTCGGCTGGAAGTTGTCCCAGTTGATCTCCCGCAGGCTGGTGACCTTCGCCTCGCGATTGACCCCGCCAACGCTGAAAACCAGATGATCGTCGAGCTTGATTTTCAGGCTTTCGGCGACCTTGCCTTCTACCGACACGCCGGGAACATCGTCCGGCGTCTGTTCGTTCCACCAGTTGCCGGCCGTGAGTTTGTTGCCCGCCGGCAGGTCCGCGGCCCAGGTCAGGCTCAGGTCGCGCTGGATCGCCCGATCACCCGCCGATTCCTTGGTGACGATTTGCTGCACCGGTTCGCCGTTGATGCTGATCAGTCGGCCCGGCACCACCGGGTACAGCGGTGCCGATTGCGCCGACACGGCGATCAGGTGATCGGTGAAGGCCTGTTTGTCCGCCGGCAGGATGTTCAACGCGAAGTAGTTTGGAGCGTTTTTCGGCAGCTGGTTCTGCCAGGTGTCCAGCAACTCGCCCCGTAACAAGGCGATCAGCGCCATCGACAGCAGAATCAGACCGAACGCCAGGGACTGGCCCGCCGCAGCGAGCGGATGACGCAGCAGTTGGCCCAGACCCAGACGCCAGGGCAAGGACGCACGCGCAAGCATGCGCCGCAGACTCTTCAACAGCAGCAACAACAAGCCGCCCAGCACCAGTGCTGCAATCACTCCGCCGCCGAGCAGGGCAAAGGTCAGCACCAGGTCCAGGCTCAGGCGCCACATGATCAGGCCGAGGGCGCCCAGCGCTGCGCCGTAGACCATCCAGGTGCTGGAAGGGATCGGCAGCATGTCCCGGCGCAGCACACGCAATGGCGGAACCCGGCCCAGAGCTGCCAGTGGCGGCAAGGCGAAACCGGCCAGCGCCACCAGTCCGGTGCCGATCCCGGCAATAGCCGGAAACAGCCCGCCCGGTGGCACGTCGGTGGGCAACAAGTCATGCAGCAGGGCAAACAACCCCAGCTGGGCGAGCCAACCGAGGAGGGCGCCGCTGATGCTGGCCAGCAGCCCGAGCACAGTCAGTTGCAGGCTGAACAACACCATGGTTTCCCGGCGTGACAGCCCGAGGCAGCGCAGCAAGGCACTGGCATCGAACCGGCGGGTGGCGAAGCGGGTTGCCGACAGCGCCACCGCCACACCGGACAGCAACACCGCCACCAGACTGGCCATGTTCAGGTAGCGTTCGGCCTTGCCCAGGGCGCCGCCGATCTGCCGGTTACCGTCGCGGGCGTCCTGTAAGCGCTGGTTGGCGGCAAGCCCCGGTTTGATCAGTTGCCGATACGTTTCGAGTGCCTGAGCGCTGCCTCGCCATAATTCGCGATAGCTGACCCGGCTGCCGGGCTGCACCACGCCAGTGGCCGTAAGGTCGTCGAGGTTGATCAGCACCCGCGGCGTCAGGCTGTAGAAATTGCCGGCGCGATCGGGTTCGTAGGTCAGCACCCGCGCCAGTTTCAGGGTTTTCATGCCGACATCGATGCTGTCGCCGATCTTCAGGTCCAGGGCGGTTAGCAGGCGTGCCTCGACCCAGGCTTCACCGGGTTGCGGTCCGCCACCGACTGTTTCCGTGGCAAAGGGTGCGGGCGCGCTTTTCAATTCGCCCCGTAGCGGGTAGGTGTCATCGGCCGCCTTGATGCTGGACAGCTGGATGCCGTTGTCGGTGGCGATGACGCTGGAGAACTCCACCACTTGGGCGTGTTCCAGACCCAGTTCGGTGCCGCTTCTTATCTGTTCGGGGCGCGCAGGCGAACTGCCTTCGAGCAGCAGGTCGGCACCGAGGAATTCGGTAGCGCGTAGCATCATGGCGCCGTTCAGGCGCGCGCCGAAATAGCCAATGGCGGTGCTGGCGGCAACGGCCACCAGCAAGGCGAAAAACAACACGCGCAATTCGCCAGCGCGGGCATCGCGCAGCAACTGGCGGATGGCGAGACTGAACAGGCGCAACAGCGGCAGACGTGCCATCAAGGCTCCAGAGGGGCGACCAGCAGGCCGGCTTCAAGACGGATCAGGCGCCGGCAGCGATGGGCCAGGCGTTCATCGTGAGTCACCAGCACCAGAGTCGTGCCGCGCTCCTGGTTGAGCTCGAACAGCAAGTCGCTGATGCGCTCGCCAGTGTGGCTGTCGAGGTTGCCGGTCGGTTCGTCGGCGAACAGCACATCGGGCTCGGCGGCAAACGCGCGGGCAATCGCCACCCGTTGTTGCTCGCCGCCGGAGAGCTGGCGCGGCGAGTGAGTCAGGCGTTGGCCCAGTCCCACCCGTTGCAGCAATTGGGTGGCGCGTTCGCGGGCGTCTTTGCGGCCATCGAGTTCCAGCGGCAGCATGACGTTTTCCAGGGCATTGAGACTGTCGAGCAGCTGAAACGATTGAAAGACAAAACCCACGTGCTCGGCGCGGATGCGCGCACGCTGGTCTTCATCGAGGTTGCTCAGGCCTTGCCCGGCGAGGGTGACTTCGCCGCTGCTCGGCAGGTCGAGGCCGGCAAGCAGGCCCAGCAGGGTGGACTTGCCGGAGCCGGAAGCGCCGACGATGGCCAGGCTGTCGCCCTTGTTCAGTTCCAGGCTGAGTTGGTGCAGGATGGTCAGTTCACCTTCCGCGCTGGGAACCACTTTGCTAAGGTCCTTCGCGATGAGAATGCTTGCGCCCATGGAGAGTCCGATGCGTGTCTGGTTTTTGAGTGCTGGCCTGGCCTTGATGTGCATGGCCCAAAACGCAGCGGCGGGTACAGTCCTGATCGTTGGCGATAGTATCAGCGCCGGTTTCGGGCTGGATACCCGGCTGGGGTGGGTGTCGCTGCTTGAGCAACGGCTCAGGCGCGAAGGTTTCGACGACAAAGTGATCAATGCGTCCATCAGTGGCGACACCAGTGCCGGAGGCCAGGCGCGCCTGCCCGCGCTGCTTGCAGAGCATAAACCGGAACTGGTGATCCTCGAGTTGGGCGGCAATGATGGCCTGCGCGGGATGCTGCCAACTCAATTGCAACAAAATCTTGCGTCGATGATCGACAGCTCCCGGGCCAGCGGCGCCAAGGTGTTACTGCTCGGCATGCAATTACCACCCAATTACGGTGCGCGTTACACCAAGGCGTTCGCGGAGGTCTACAGCAACCTGGCCGATGAGAAAAAGATTCCGCTGGTGCCGTTTTTCCTCGACGGCGTGGGCGGCCATCCGGACTTGATGCAGGCCGACGGCATACACCCGGCGGCCGGGGCCCAGGACAAGTTGCTGGAAAATGTCTGGCCTACTCTAAAACCGCTGTTATGACACTTTTCTAGAGGCAGGCTTTCGGCTAAGGTGGCGCCCCCGATTTGGAGCCCCCGATGCCGCGTCCCGCCTGGTCACTATTTGCCTATCAACTGATCGAGCCTGACGAACAGCTGGATCTGTTTGCCTGCCAGGAAGTGCGGGTGCATCTGGTGACCCGTCAGCTGGAGTTGGGCGGTTCGGCGGACCGGACCTTGTGTGGCAGTCTGTTGCCGGCTTCGCCTCGCTGGTCGAGTGTTGATCGCCGGGTGTTTCAGGACCAGCGGCTGTGTTCGTTGTGCCGGGCCATTCTTGAGTCGCAGAAGCGGGGGACGTCGCCGATCTGGCCTGAATTGCGGTTCGAGCTTTGATTCGTCATTAATAGAGGCGGCCTTCGAGCCGACCTGACTTTTGTTGACCGTGTACATATCCGTTGCTGCGGTAACAGCGGCTTATGGTTTCGCCCTTACGGCGAGTCCCTTTTGGCAAACGCCCCAAAAGGAACCAAAAAGTCTCGCCCCTTACGTACGGCCCCTCGCTGAGGCTCGGCGTTCCTTCGCTGCGGTATTCATCCGGGAGCATTGTGTGGTGGTCTAATTTCCCCGGACACCTCGATAAGTGGAAAATGCATCTATCGAGGAGTGTTTCATGACCGACAAACGCAGGACATTCGACGACAGCTTCAAGCTGCAAGTCGTGAAGATGATCAAG